>NZ_JBHWZO010000029.1:0-34974 GCF_042728455.1 Promicromonospora sp. NPDC060204 | reverse complement strand
GTCATCGGGCCCGAAATCGCACTGGATGCGGGCCCGATGACTGGGTAGAAGCGCACTTGCCCGGCGCAACCGCGCCGGCGCAACGAGAAAGGCCCCCCGACTCAGCATTTCTGCTGGCCGGAGGGCCTCTCACATGGTCGGGGTGACAGGATTTGAACCTGCGACCTCTTCGTCCCGAACGAAGCGCGCTACCAAGCTGCGCCACACCCCGATGGAGTCGACCGCGCATCAGGCACGAAGCCCTTCCGCGGAAGCCTGCTCAGAATAGCCGACGCATGGCCCGGAACGGAAACCGAATCCGTAGTGGCTCCGGTCACGCCCGTTCCGGGCCGCTGCGAGAGCGTTACGCGAGCTCGACCACGAGCTCCACCTCGACCGGCGAGTCCAGCGGGAGGACTGCCACGCCGACGGCGGAACGGGCGTGCAGGCCGGCGTCGCCGAAGATCTCGCCGAGCACGTTCGAGGCCCCGTTGATCACGCCGGGCTGGCCGGTGAAGGACGGGTCGCTCGCGACGAAGCCGACCACCTTGACGATCCGGGAGATCGAGTCGAGCGAGCCCGTGACCGACCGGACGGCGGCCAGCGCGTTGAGCGCGCAGGTGCGGGCGTAGCGGGCGGCGTCCTCGGGGGAGACCAGGCCCTCGCCCTCGCCGACCTTGCCGGTGGCCTGGAGCGCACCCTCGGCGAACGGCAGCTGGCCGGACGTGTAGACGTAGCGGCCGGTCTGCACGGCCGGCACGTAGGCCGCGACCGGGGCCGCCACCTCGGGGAGCTTGATGCCCAGCTCGGCGAGACGCTGCTCGTGGCTCATGCGTCACCGCCCGTGGGGCGCTTCAGGTAGGCGACGAGACCGGTGCCGTCGGGTCCGGGGACCACCTGCACGAGCTCCCAGCCGTCCGAGCCCCATTGGTCGAGGATCGCCTTGGTGTTGTGAATGAGGAGGGGGATCGTCGCGTACTCCCACTTCGTTGCCATGCCGACGATGCTAGCCCGCGATCGGCGACGGCGATTCCCCACGAGACCTGCACACCGGCCGGGTCGGTTTTCGGCGCGCCCTGTCAGTGACACCCCGTAACCTGGGCGCATGGCCATGGCGAACCCTCGCGAGCCGCGCCGGATCACTCGGACCATACCCGCGGCTCAGCTCATCGGACTTCTTCTCGCATTCGTGCTCACCGCCGGCGCAGGCGGTGTGATCGCGGCGGGGCTGGTGATCCCGCTGGCGTCCGGCATGGACACCGCGGTCGACACCGGCGTCGAGGTGTTCGAGGAGGTGCCCGCCGAGCTGGTTCCCGGGCCCCTGTCGGAGCAGTCGCAGATCTACGCGAGCGACGGCAAGACGAAGCTGGCCACGTTCTACGCGCAGAACCGCATCGTGGTGCCGCTCGACAAGGTGTCGGCCAACATGAGGAACGCCGTCATCGCGATCGAGGACGAGCGCTTCTACACCCACGGCGGCGTCGACCCCGAGGGCATCTCCCGCGCCGCGGTGCAGAACTTCGGCGGCGGCGACACCCAGGGCGCGTCGACGCTGACGCAGCAGTACGTGAAGAACGTGCTGATCGAGGAGGCGGACCGCGCCGGCGACACCTTCGGCGTGCTGGAGGCCCGCGAGGACTCGCTCACCCGCAAGCTCCGTGAGGCGAAGCTCGCGATCGCGCTCGAGAAGGAGATGTCGAAGGACGACATCCTCCAGGGCTACCTCAACATCGCGCAGTTCGGCACGAGCGTGTACGGCGTCGAGACGGCCTCGCAGCACTACTTCGACAAGTCCGCCAAGGACCTCTCGATCGTCGAGGCGGCCACGATCGCCGGTATCACCAAGGCGCCGAGCCAGTTCGACCCGGTCGCCAACCCCGAGGACGCGTCGGTGCGCCGCAACCTCGTGATCGGCAAGATGTGGCAGCTCGGCTACATCTCCACCGCCGAGCGCGACGAGGCGATGGCGACCAAGCTGGAGGACACGCTTCACGTGCAGCCCATCGACGTCGGCTGCGACTCGGCGGGCGGCGCGGCGTTCTTCTGCGACTACGTGATCAAGGAGATCATGGCCAACCCCGAGTTCGGGGAGACCAGGGACGACCGGTACGACCTCCTGTACCGCGGCGGCCTGCGGATCGTCACCACGCTGGACCTCAAGATGCAGGCCGCGGCCTGGAAGACGATCAACGACTCGGTCCCGGCCGACAACGCCTACGACCTCGAGGCGGCCGTCACGTCGGTCGAGCCGGGCACGGGGCAGATCAAGGCCATGGCGCAGAACGTGCCGTACGACGCGCGGGCCGAACCCGCAGCTCGCACGACGGCGCAGAACTACTCGGCCGACTACAACCACGGCAACTCGCGCGGTTTCCAGGTGGGCTCAAACTTCAAGCCGTTCGTGCTGGCGGAGTGGCTGCGCAGCGGCCGCACGCTCCACGACCGCGTCAGCGCCAACGCCTTCTCCGCCTACGAGACGTCGTTCCAGGCCAACGGCTGCGTGCACGCCTTCACGCACCAGCCCTGGAACGTGTCCAACGTCGACGGCGCCGCCAGCGGCACGGTGAGCGTGCTCCAGGGCACCTTCCAGTCGCTGAACACGGTCTACGCCCGGATGTCGCAGCAGCTCGACCTGTGCAACGTGCAGAAGACGGCGTGGGACGCCGGCTTCCGGCCGATGACGTCGGGCCTGACCCGCGACGGCACCGGTACCTTCCGGACCATCGACAACCCCCAGCAGGCGGACATCGACGTGCTGGCGTCGATGACGCTCGGTACGCAGGCCTCGACGCCGATCAACCAGGCGTCGGCCTTCGCGACGTTCGCCTCGGGCGGCATCTACTGCAACCCGGTCGCGATCCTGGAGGTCAAGGACCACGACGGCAAGGACGTCCCGGTCCCGTCGGCCGACTGCAAGCAGACGCTCGAGCCCGAGGTCGCCAACACGGTGGCCTACGCCATGACCAAGGTCTTCCAGACCAGCCCGTTCGGCACGGCCTGGGGCATCGCCCCGGGCCTCGCGGACGGTCGTCCGGTGGCGGGCAAGACCGGTACGACCAACGACGCGATGCAGAGCTGGTTCACCGGCTACACCCCCGAGCTCTCCACCTCGGTCTGGGTGGGCGAGGCCAGCGGCAACGTGCCGCACATGAACGTCTACCTCCCGTCGATGTCCTGGTACGGCGCCTCGGCCAAGGCCGGCCCGATGTACGGCGGCACCATCGCCGCGCCGACGTGGCGCCGGTACATGGACCAGGCGGTGGCCGACCTGCCCAAGACGGCCTTCCCCGCCGCCGACCCCGCGCTCGTCGGCAAGGCTCCGGCCCCGCCGAAGACGGAGGAGAGCAACGACGGCGACGAGGGCTCGGACAAGGGCGGCGACGGTGACACCGGCGACGGTGACACCGGTGGCGGCAACGGTGGCGACACCGGTGCCGGTGGCGACAACGGCGGCGGCGCAGGCCCCGGTGGCGGCGGACCCGGCGGTGGCGGCCCCGGCCCGGGCGGAGACGACTGATCCGCATGGGGACGCTGGGTAACGTCGGCAAGGCCCTCGGGATCGTCGGAGGCATCGCCGTCGCGGGTATCGCCTACGCGCACGTGGAGACCAAGCTCTTCCGCGTGCGCCGGGTGACCGTGCCGGTGCTGCCCCCGGGGCAGCGGCCCGTCCGGATCCTGCAGGTCGCCGACCTGCACCTGACGCCGAACCAGCGCACCAAGCAGGCGTGGGTCCGGTCGCTGGCCGCGCTCGAGCCCGACCTGGTGATCAACACGGGTGACAACTTCGGCCACCAGCAGTCGCTGGCCCCGCTGCTCGACGTCCTGGGTCAGCTCATGGACGTGCCCGGCGCGTTCGTCATGGGGTCGAACGACTACTACGCGCCGTCGTTCAAGAACCCCGCCCGGTACATGCTGCCCGACGCCCGCATCGAGGGCGGCGAGAAGATTCCGCTGCCCACCGAGTCGCTCCGGAAGGCGTTCACCGACGCCGGCTGGGTGGACCTGGACAACCGGCGCGGGCTCGTGGAGCTGCGCGACGGGCGCACCATCGGGCTGGTCGGCATGGACGACCCGCACCTCGACCTCGACGTCATGCCGGAGCCGGGCCGCGCGCCCGGTGAGGAGGACGCGGTGCTGCGCCTCGGCGTCGTGCACGCCCCGTACCAGCGGGTGCTGAACCAGCTCAAGGACGACGGCGTGGACGCGATCATCGCGGGTCACACGCACGGCGGGCAGCTCTGCCTGCCGTACTACGGCGCCCTGGTGACCAACTGCGACCTGGACCGCGGCCGGGCGTCCGGCCTGCACGGCTGGCCCGGTCCGCGCCCCGACCGCGAGGGCGGCGAGGACTCGGCGTGGCTGCACGTGTCGGCGGGCGCCGGCACGTCGCCGTACGCCCAGGTGCGCTTCGCGTGCCGCCCGGAGGCGACGCTGATGACGCTGACGGCGGCGCCGAGGTAGAACCAGCGGTTCTACCCCGGCGGACGGGTCAGCGGGCCCGGCGCTCCAGGCGGTCGAGGTCCAGCAGCACGACGGCGCGGCCCTCGCGGCGCACCCAGCCGCGGGTCGCGAAGTCGGCCAGGGCCTTGTTCACGGTCTCGCGCGAGGCGCCGACGAGCTGTGCCAGCTCCTCCTGCGTGAGGTCGTGCGCGACGCGGATGCCGTCGTCGTTGGGCTCGCCGAAGCGGGTCGAGAGGTCCAGCAGCGCCTTGGCGACGCGGCCGGGGACGTCGGAGAACACGAGGTCGGCGAGCGTCTCGTTGGTGCGACGGAGCCGGCGCGCGAGGGCACCCAGGAGCTGGGTCGCGACTCCCGGGTGGTCCGCGATCCACTTCACGAGCGAGTCGTGACGCAGCTCGTAGACCACGGAGTCCGAGACGGACGAGGCGGACGCCGTGCGGGGGCCCGGGTCGAACAGGGACAGCTCACCGAACATCTCGCCCGGGCCCAGGATCGACAGCAGGTTCTCGCGGCCGTCGCTCGACCGGCGGCCCAGCTTGATCTTGCCCTGCGCGATGACGTAGAGCCGGTCGCCCGGTTCGCCCTCGCGGAAGAGCACGTCACCCCGGACCAGCTCCACGGGCACCATGGACTCGAAGAGCGCGTGCGTCTCCTCGCCTTCCATGTCCGCGAAGAGGGGGGCAGAGAGTACGACTTCGTCGTCCACCAGTGGTGTCCTCACGTGTCGGGGACTTTCGTCCATCAGTCTTTTCCACCTCTCAGTCTGCCTCAATGTCACGAGATTGCCGGGTCATCGGTGTCTCTCGTGGCGTCCGCGTGGCGTGCAGCCCGACGCGATCGTCCGCCTCATGCGGGATGTCGGCTTTGCCCAGCACGAAGTAGGACGCCCGTCCATAAATCCTAGGGGTGTCACCTGGGAGTTCGGAACGGGCGTCCTGGGAACTTGTCAGGGCACCTCGCGCTGCTCCGGCCCCACGTACTCGCACACGGGCCGGATGAGCGAGTTGGCGGCCCGCTGCTCCATGACGTGCGCCGTCCAGCCGGTGATCCGGGAGGCCACGAACAGCGGCGTGAAGATGTTCGTGTCGAACCCGATCAGGTGGTACGCCGGCCCGGCGGGGTAGTCCAGGTTCGGCTTGATGTTCTTGCGGCTGACCATGGCGTTCTCGAGGGTGTCGTACAGGTCGATCACCTCGGTGTCGCCGTAGTGCGCGGCGAGGTCGCCGAGCACGGCGCGCATGGTCGGCACGCGCGAGTCGCCGTTCTTGTAGACCCGGTGACCGAACCCCATGATCTTCTTCTTCTGCGCCAGCGCGTCCTCGAGCCAGGCCTCGGCCCGGTCGGCCGAGCCGATCTCCTCGAACGTGGCCTGCACGGCCTCGTTCGCGCCGCCGTGCAGCGGGCCCTTGAGGGCGCCGATGGCGCCCGTGACGGCCGAGTGCAGGTCGGCGAGCGTCGAGGTGATGACGCGCGCGGTGAACGTGGACGCGTTGAACGAGTGCTCGGCGTACAGCACCATCGAGGCCTCGAACGCCTGCACGACGGCGGGCTCGGCCTCCTCCCCGAAGGTCATCCACAGGAAGTTGGCGGAGTAGCCGAGGTCCTCGCGCGGGTGCACGATCTCCTGGCCCCGACGGCGGCGCTGGTCCAGCGCGACGACGGCGGGCAGAACCGCCCACAGCCGCAGCGCCTTGGCGAGCTCCGCCTCGACCGACGAATCCTCGGCCTGCGGGTCGTGCGCGCCCAGGATCGACACCGCGGTGCGGCACACGTCCATCGGGTGGCAGTCGGTGGGCAGCTCCAGGATCGCGTCCCGGATGTTGTCCGGCAGCTCGCGGTGCACGCGCTCGACCGCCGTCTGCTCGGTGAGCTGCGCGGGCGTGGGGAGCTCGCCGTGCCACAGCAGGTAGGCGACCTCCTCGAAGGACTTCTTCGCCGCCAGCTCCTGCACCGGGTAGCCCCGGTACAGCAGCGAGTTCGTGTCGGGGTTGACCTTCGAGATCGCCGATGTGTCGGCGACGACTCCGGCCAGACCCTTGCGGATCTCCGTGGTCTCGGTCATGCGCACTCCTTCGTGTCGAGACTAAGTCAGGGTTTGTTTCGAGATCAGGGCTCGTAGGTGAAGACGTTCGAGTCGAAGTGGTTGTAGGCCGCGTAGTCGGTCAGCTCGTAGAGCCGCGCGCGGGTCTGCATCTGCGGCACCAGGTCCGCCTGCGTGCCCGACGCCGAGATCTGGTCCAGCGCCCGTTCGGCGGCGCCCATCGCGATGCGCAGCAGGGTGACGGGGTAGATGACGAGCTGCGCCCCGGCGTCGTGCAGCTGCTTCGCCGTGAAGAGCTCGGACTTGCCGAACTCCGTCATGTTCGCCAGCACCGGCACGTCGAGGGCCGAGGCGACGGCCTCGAACTCGGCGAGGTCCTTCATGGCCTCGGGGAAGATCGCGTCCGCCCCGGCGTCGGCCAGGGCCTTGGCGCGGTCGATCGCGAGCCTCAGCCCGCGCTCGCCCGGTTCGGTGCCGCGCACGTCGGTGCGCGCCATGATGAGGAAGTCGGGGTCGCGGCGGCCGTCGGCGGCGGCCCGGATGCGCCGGACGGCGTCGCCGAGCCCGACCACCTCCTTGCCGTCGAGGTGGCCGCAGCGCTTGGGGTTGACCTGGTCCTCGATGTGGATGCCGGCCACGCCGGCGTCCTCCATGGTCTGGACCGTGCGGGCCACGTTCATCGGCTCGCCGAACCCGGTGTCGGCGTCGGCGAGCACGGGCAGGTCGGTGACCCGGGCGATCTGCCCGGCCCGGCCGGCCACCTCGGTGAGCGTGGTGAGGCCGATGTCGGGCAGGCCGAGGTCGGCCGACAGGACGGCGCCCGAGACGTAGACGCCGTCGAACCCCTTGTCCTGGATCAGCTTGGCGCTCAGCGGGTTGAACGCGCCCGGGAGCCGCAGGATCTCCGGCCCGGCGAGGGCCTCGCGGAAGGCCCGGCGCTTGGCCGCGGGGGTGAGGTGCGAGTAGAGCATCAGGCGCGCCCCAGCTCGAACAGGCCGGTCGGGGCCGGGACGGCGTCCAGGACGCCCGGGGCGGCGACGATCGTGAGCTCACGGACCTCGGCGGGGGTGAGCTCGGGCAGGCGCTCGGCCAGGTCGAGGAACCGGTCGATCTCGGCGTCCGACAGGATGCCCGCGGCCAGCGTGCGGAACTTGGCCACGTAGTTCGCGCGGGCGAACGGGCGGGCGCCCAGGGGGTGGGCGTCGGCGACGGCGATCTCGCGCGTGACCACCTCGCCCGAGGTGAGCGTGATCTCGACGCGGCCGCCGAACGCCTTCTCGGCGGGGTCGGTCGAGTGGTAGCGGCGCGTCCACTCCGGGTCCTCGGCGGTGATGACCTTGCGCCACAGCTCGACCGTGTCGGGCCGCTGGGCGCGCTCGGGGGCGTAGGAGTCCACGTGGTGCCAGCCGCCGTCCTGCAGCGCGACCGTGAAGATGTACGGGACCGAGTGGTCGAGCGTCTCGCGCGACGCCGTCGGGTCGTACTTCTGCGGGTCGTTCGCGCCGGAGCCGATGACGTAGTGCGTGTGGTGGCTGGTGTGCAGCACGATCGAGGCGACGTTCGCGGGGTCCCGCAGCTCGGGGCGCTCGTTGCCCAGCGCGCGGGCCATGTCGATGATCGCCTGCGCCTGGTACTCCGCGGAGTGCTCCTTGGTGTACGTGTCGAGGATGCCGGTCCGCGCCTCGCCGGGCTCGGGGAGCACCACGTCGTAGGCGGCGCCCGGCCCGTCCAGGAGCCACGCGACGACGCCGTCCTCGCCCTCGTAGATGGGCTCGGGGGAGGTCTGGCCGCGCATGGTGCGGTCCACGGCCTCGATCGCGAGTTTGCCCGCGAAGGCCGGCGCGTGCGCCTTCCAGGTGGAGATCTGGCCCTTGCGGCTCTGCCGCGTGGCGGTGGTGGTGTGCAGGGCCTGGCCGATCGCCTGGAACACCGTCTCGGTGTCCAGCCCCAGCAGCGTGCCGATGCCGGCCGCCGCCGACGGGCCGAGGTGCGCCACGTGGTCGATCTTGTGCTTGTGCAGGCTGATCGAGCGGACCAGGTCCACCTGGATCTCGTAGCCGGTCACGATGCCGCGCACCAGGTCCCGGCCCGAGCGGCCGGCGTGCTGCGCCACGGCCAGGATCGGCGGGATGTTGTCGCCCGGGTGCGAGTACTCGGCGGCGAGGAACGTGTCGTGGAAGTCGAGCTCGCGGACGGCGACGCCGTTGGCCCACGCGGCCCACTCGGGGCTGCTGGTTGCCTCGGGGGCCAGGCCGAAGACCGTGGACCCCGGGGTGTAGGGGTGCGCCTGCGCCTGCGAGCGGGCGGCGACGGCGGGGCCACGCGTCAGGCTGGCCGCCGCGACCGAGGCGTTGTCGATCACGCGGTTGATCACCATGTCGGTGACCTCGGCCGTCGGCTCGACAGTGTCGGTGGCGAGCTCCGCGAGCTTCCAGGCGAGCTGGTCGGTGCGCTTGAGCGGCTCGGCGGACGGGTAGACGCGTAGGTGGTGCGTGTACGGCATGGTGACTCTTCCTCGATTCACGTGGACCGTCGTGGGGTCCGGGGCGCTGCCCGGACCGTAGGGCGGGCATCGGGTCGCGACCGCTCGGCTGGTGGACGGCGGGTGCGCCCTTGACCTTCTCATACTCCGCGTCCTAGGTACACGAGCCAACCCCGCGCCAGGTTCCCGATCGCGGCGATCCTGGGTCGATGTCGGTGGCGGTCGCTACTGTGGCGACGTGACCGTCAGCGAGCACGAGCCCGAACGCCAGCCCGAGGACGCGCCGGAGAGCAGGCTGGCGCTCGTGCGCCGGGCGCGGCGCATCAACCGAGTGCTCGCGGAGACCTACCCGGACGCCCGGGCCGAGCTGGACTTCCGGACGCCGCTGGAGCTGCTGGTCGCGACCGTGCTCAGCGCGCAGACCACCGACGTCCGCGTCAACCAGACCACGCCCGAGCTGTTCGTCATGTACCCGGACGCGCAGGCCTACGCGGAGGCGAACCCGGCGGAGCTGGAGGAGATCCTGCGCCCGCTCGGGTTCTTCCGGGCCAAGGCCAAGGCCGTGATGGGCCTGGGCAAGGCGCTCGTCGAGCGGTTCGACGGCGAGGTCCCGGGGCGGCTGAAGGACCTGGTGACGCTGCCCGGCGTCGGGCGCAAGACGGCGAACGTCGTGCTCGGCAACGCGTTCGGCGTGCCGGGCATCACCGTGGACACGCACTTCGGGCGGGTCTCGCGTCGGCTGGGCCTGACCACCGAGGAGGACCCGGTCAAGGTGGAGGCCGAGGTGGGTGAGCTCTTCCCGAAGAAGGACTGGACCATGCTCAGCCACCACCTCGTGTGGCACGGCCGGCGCGTCTGCCTCGCGCGCACCCCGGCCTGCGGGGCATGCAGCATCTCGCACCTGTGCCCGTCGTACGGCGCGGGCGAGACCGACCCCGACAAGGCGGAGAAGCTGGTGCGTCCCGCGCCGGAGCGTTCGCCGCTCGCGGGCCTGCCGCTGAAGTAGTCAGGCCACCCGGGCGAGCCAGCCCAGCAGGATCTCGTTCACCCGGTCCGGCGCCTCCTCGGGGAGGAAGTGGCCGGCCCCGGGCAGCAGCTCGTAGCGCAGGTCGGACGCGAGCGCGATGGCGTCCACGTCGGCACGCTCGTGCCGCAGGAACCCGTCCCGGGCGCCCTGGAGCTGGAGCGCGGGCACGTCCAGCGGACGGCGCAGCGCGGCGCCGAACCGGCGCCCGTCCATCCGGGGCGTCGAGCGGACCACCCAGCGCAGCGCCTCCGCGGCCGAGTGGGCGGCGAACGGGATGCGCATGACCGCCCGGTACCGGTCCACGACGTCGTCAGGCAGCGGGGCGGCCGCGCCCAGGTCGAGGGTGCGCCGCACCAGGTCACCCTGGATCATGGCGCGCTCCGGCAGCGTGGGGACCTGGAGGTACGCCAGCTCGCGCAGCGCGGCGGGCGTGAACGCGGCGGTGCTGCGCAGCCGCACCCGGGCCGGGTGCGGGCTGGCCAGGACGGCGACGGCCGACGTCGTGCCGGGGTGGAGCGCCGCGACCGCCCACGCGAGCGTGCCGCCCGTACCGTGGCCCACGATCACCGCGTTCTCCCGCCCGAGGGAGCGCACCACGCCGGCGACGTCCGCCGTCCGCGCCGTCAGCCCGTAGCCCGACGGCGGCTTGTCCGAGCCGCCCACACCACGCACGTCCATCGCGGCGACGCGGTAGCCGGCGTCCGCCAGGGCGGGAATCTGCGCCCGCCAGGACCACCAGAACTGGGGGTAGCCGTGCAGCAGGAGCACCAGGGGCGCGGAGCGGCTCTCCGGACCCGCGGTCGCCACGTGGAAGCGGGAACCGCCCGAGGAGACGAACTCGTGCCGCCACGGCCCTTCGACGAGGGCGCACGTGTAGTCGCTGGTGGCTGCCGAGCGGACGGCCGGTCTGGCCGAGAGTGCGGTCACAGGTACGAACCTACGCGCTCGGTGCCCGGTCTGCGCGGCACCTCGCGCCCTGCTCAGTGGCCGGTCTGCGCCACGCGCTTCCCGGCGGAGCCGCCGTTCTGGTCGTCGGCCGGCTTCGTGTCGGACGACGGGGCGGTGGTCGGCTCCGACGCCGGCGCTTCCTCTACGGGACGCTCCTTGGGCGGGTCGAACCGGTAGCCGACGTTGCGCACCGTGCCGATGAGCTGCTCGTGCTCGGGGCCCAGCTTGGCGCGCAGGCGCCGCACGTGGACGTCGACGGTGCGCGTGCCCCCGTAGTAGTCGTAGCCCCAGACCTCCTGCAGCAGCTGGGCCCGCGTGAACACGCGGCCCGGGTGCTGCACCAGGTACTTGAGGAGCTCGAACTCCTTGTAGGTCAGGTCGATCGGGCGGCCGCGGAGCCGGGCGGTGTACCCGCCGGCGTCGATCGCGAGCTCGCCGGCGGAGATCTCCTGCTGCGACTCCTCGGCCGGGCCGCGCGCGGAGCGCTCGACCACCAGGCGCAGCCGGGCCTCGACCTCGGCGGGCGAGGCGGACTCCAGCAGGAGGTCATCGGCGCCCCACTCGTGGGTCACGACCGTGAGGCCGCCCTCGGTGAGGATCAGCACGAGCGGCACCGTCAGGCCGGTGGCGTGCAGCAGGCGGCACGTGGTGCGGGCCGCGACGAGGTCGCGGCGGGCATCCAGCAGCACGACGTCCGCGTCAGGCGCGTCGACCAGCGCGGAGGGCTCCATCGGGAGCACCCGCACCCGATGGGACAGCAGTCCCAGTGCGGGCAGTACCTCGGCCGACCCGCCGGTGGCGGGCGTGAGGATCAACAGCTCTGCCATTGACGCACCTCCTCTCGGAACCGGCGTCCTGCTACCGTCCCTGGCTCGGGTCTCGCTCAAGCGAGACGTCCCGTCGCGTCCAACTGGCTCTGCGGAAGTCTGCCCTGTTGCTTGTTGCGTGCATGTTACACGCCCTTTTCCTGGACACCACCATGCTGGTCAGGACCCGTGACGTTCGCATGACGCGGGTGTTGCTCGTCTCGTTCAGGCCCGCCAGAAGGCCCGGGAACTGGCCCGAACGGCGGCGCCCCGGGCGGCGATTGAGGCAACTCGGTAAGTCTCTGGAAAACTCTGAGCCGTGTCCGTCTCCACCCGCGCCGTGACGACCGCCGCGCTCGCGGCCCTCGTCGCCGCCGCGTCCTACGTCCAGCCCCGGCCCCTGCCCCTCGTGGGCGCGGCCGTGGTCCTGGCGGTCCTCGTCGCGCTGGGCTGGCCGTCGCTGCTGCGCCTGCCCGCCTCGGGGAGCACCCGGGTGGTCGTCGCGCTCTGCGGCGTCGGAGGAGCGGCCGCGACCTACCTCACCCAGGGCGAGCCCGTGCTGCGGCACCTGCCGATGGTGCTCGCGGGCGCGGTGGTGCTCGCCTTCATCGCGCAGATGCTGCGCCGCGACGGGCGCCCCCAGCTCACGGAGTCCGTGTCGGGCACCGTGGCCGGCGTCGTCGCGGCGATCGCCGCCTCGGGCTGGATCGCCGCCGCCCGGTCCGACGCCGGGGCCGCCCTCGTCGTCACGAGCGCGGTGGCGCTCGCGGTGGCCGCCGCCGTCGCGGCGCTGCCGGTGCGCGGCTGGGTGGCGCTCGGGATCTCCGCCGTCGCCGCCGTGGTGGTGGGCGGCGCCGCCGGGACGCTGCTGCCGAACATCGACACCGTGAGCGGGCTGTGGTGCGGTCTGGTCGCGGGTGTCGTCGTCGGGGCGCTGCACCTGCTGCTGGAGCGGCTGCCCGCCCGCGGCGCGCGGCTGGCCGGGCTCTCGGCGAGCGCGCTGCCCGTCGCGGTGTGCGGCATCTTCGTGTTCGTCGTGGGCCGGATGGTCATCCTCTGAGGTGACCCCCGGCCGGGCCGCGGTCAGGACTGGCGGATCATCTCGCCGGCGATCTCGATGCGGATCTTCTTGGCCACCAGCACGCCGCCCGCCTCGAGTGCGACGTTCCAGAGCAGGCCCCACTCCTCGCGCTCGATCTCGCAGCTCCCGTGGAAGCCGAAGATGTCCTGGCCGTAGGGGTCGTGCCCCACACCGCCGAACTCGCACTCCAGGGTGACCGGGCGCGTCACGCCGCGCACGGTGAGCAGGCCGTCCATGACGAACTTGGTGAACGAGCCGTCCGCCTGCATCGGGTCGTGCGGCCGCCGGCCGGCGGTGCCCGCCTTGAGCCGGGCCCACGAGAAGATCGGGTCCACCTGGGTGCGCATCCGGAACCCGGTGCTGCGGAACTCGATGGTCGGGTGGTTCTCGACGTCCAGGAAGTCCGCGCTGCGCAGGTGGGTGTCGCGCTCGCCCACGTGCGTGTCGACGGACGCCGCCTGGATGGTGCACGTGACCTGCGAGGCGAGCGGGTCCTCGCCGACGGTGACCGTGGCCTCGCCCTCGGCGAACTCACCACGGACGGGGCTGACCATCATGTGCATGGCGAGGAAGCCGAGCCGCTTGTGATTCTGGTCGATCTGGTACACCCCGGCCGCCGGGATGGTCAGACCATTCCACGTACGAGTTGGCAAAACTTCCATCCTAGACAATTCTCCTATATATGCGGATGCATGCACGCTACCACCGGGGGGTCGCCGGATCGGGTGGCGTTTCGGCACGAGAAATACTGCTCCGACGGGTTGTGCAGACCAGGGAATCATGTGGGCGGGCACCCGAGAAGGTCAGGGCCCCGCACTGTGACCGGCCTCATGGCGGATCCATATCGCGGACGAGGACTTGTCTGGACGAGCGAGGCACGGCAGGGTGGGGCGAATGTTGGGACAGGTGATCGCGCTCGTCGTCCTGGTGCTCGGTACTGCCGCGCTCGGTGTGTGGTGGTCGGCACGTCAGGGCGCCGTCCGCGCGCCCCGCGAGACGCCCGTGGGCATCGACTGGGCCTCCTCCGGGATCGCGCTCGCCGACCGGGTGACCTTCGTCCAGTTCTCGGCCGAGGTGTGTGCCGCGTGCCGGTCCACGTCCCGGGTCCTGGGCGGTCTGACCGGGACGAGCGCCGGCGTCGAGCACCGCGAGGTGCTGGTGGACGACCACCTCGACCTGGTCCGCACCCTCGGCGTGCTGCGCACGCCCACGGTGCTCGTGGTCGACGGCGGCGGCCGCGAGGTGGCCCGGATGAGCGGCGTGGTGTCCGACACTCAGGCGCGACAGGCGCTGAGCCGGGTTCCGGCGGCAGCGCTGGAGACAGAGGGGGAGGCGCACTCATGAACGCGAGCAAGGGGATCGACCCGCGGGGGCCGCGCGTCGGGGCGAGCATCACCGCGGTGCTGCTGGCCGCCGTCGTGCTGCTGGGCGCGAGCACCGCCGGGCTGTGGCTGCTGACGTTCATCATGCTGAGCTTCGTGCTCGGCACGGTGCGCGGCGCCGAGGGCTCGTGGCAGGGCCTGCTCTACAAGCGGTTCGTGCGACCGCGGCTGAGCCCGCCCACGGAGATGGAGGACCGCCGTCCGCCGCGCTTCGCGCAGGGCGTGGGCCTCTTCGTCACCGGCGTCGGCGTGATCCTCGGCTTCTTCGGGGTGCTCCCGGCCGTGCCGATCGCGGCCGCGGCGGCGTTCGTCGCGGCGGCGCTCAACGCCGTCGTCGGGCTGTGCCTCGGGTGCGAGCTGTACCTGCTGCTGCGCCGGTCGGGCCTGGTCCGCGCCTGACGGTCGAGCGCCGCCTAGTAGACGAGCGCCTGGGCGTCGTCCCGCAGGATCTCCTCGGTGAACAGCGCCGAGCCCGCGATCCGGATGCCGGGCAGCACGTCCGCCTCGGTGATGTCCCGGCGCGCGGCGCACTGCGTGCACACCGTGACGGTGCCGGCGCCCAGGATCACCTCGATGAGCTGGGGCAGGGGCGTCGCGTGCTCCAGCTCCAGCTCGGCCGCGCGGCCGGGCAGGGCGAGCCACGCCGACTCGCCGGTGAGCCAGAGGCTCACCTCAGCGCCGGACGCGACGGCCGCCGCGGCGACGGTGAAGGCCTGGTTGGTGGCCTCGGGACGGTCCAGGCCTGAGGTGGTCTTGATCACGAGCGGGCGCATGGGCCGACTGTAGGCCGTGGACGTTAGGATCGGCACCATGTCGATCCACGCCCTTGAGCTCATCTTCACCGGCCTCATCGTGGCGGTCGCAGTCGCGGTCGCCTGGTTCGCCGGCTACGTCGTCTACAAGCTGTACACCGGCCAGCGCTGATGACGTTCACCTTTCCCGACGGGCTCTCGCCCGAGGTGTACCCGCTGGCCTGGCTGGTCGGCCGCTGGCGCGGCGAGGGTGTGATCGACTACCCCGGCATCGGCAAGAAGACCTTCGTGCAGGACCTGGTCTTCGACCACGACGGCGGCCCGTACCTGCGGTTCGAGTCCACGCTGCGGGTGCTCGAGAGCGTCGTCCCCGACAAGCTGCCCGACGACGGCGAGTGGCCGGCACCGGTGCCGGACCCGACCGAGTCGGACCCGGCGGAGCAGGCAGCGCCGGAGGCCGAGGTCGGCGAGGCCGGCACCGTCTGGTCCACCGAGACCGGCTACTGGCGGGTCTCCTCGGACCGCCCCGACGGCCTCGAGGAGAACAAGCACGCGCTCGAGGTGCTCGTGGCCGACGCCTCGGGGCGCATCACCGTCTACATCGGCGCCGTGGGCAACGGGCGGATCGACCTGGCCTCCGACGCGATCGCGCGCACGTCTACGGCGTCCGAGGTGCGGGCGTCGAAGCGGCTGTACGGCCTGGTCCAGGGCCGCCTGCTGTGGGTGGAGGAGCTCGCCGCGTTCGGCGAGCCGCTGCGCTCGTACGCCTCGGCCGAGCTGGACCGGCAGTAACCCGACGCGGACGGGAATGCCCCGCCCGCCCACGACGCTGCACCTGAGGTGAGCATGGATTACGAGAGCCCCCTGCTGAGCCGGCGCGGCGCGGTCGCCGCCGCCGGGCCCGACGCCGGGGTCGCCTGGCACTACGGCGACCCGACGGCCGAGCAGCGCGCGCTGTCGCGCGGCGGGGCGGTGGTCGACCAGTCGCACCTCGGGATCGTCCGCGTCGCGGGCCCCGACCGGCTGAGCTGGCTGCACTCGATCACGTCCCAGCAGCTCGCGGACCTGGCCCCCCGGACCAGCACGGAGCTGCTCGTCCTGTCGCCGCAGGGCCACATCGAGCACGTCGCGGGCGTGGTGGACGACGGCGAGGCCACCTGGCTGATCACCGAGCGTGAGTCGGCGCCCGCCCTGGCCGGCTGGCTCGACCGCATGAAGTTCACGCTGCGCGTCGAGATCACGGACGCCACCGACGAGTGGGCGGCGATCGGCGAGCCCGTGGCCGCCGAGGGCGCGGAGGGCGAGCCGGTGACCTGGCACGACGCCTGGCCGCACGTCGTCGGCGGCGGTACGCGCTACGGGCCGCCCGAGGGTGAGCACCCCGGCGCTATGCGCCCCTGGCGGCTCGTGCTGGTGCCGCGCGCCGACCTGGAGTCCGAGGTCGCGGCCCGCGAGGCCGCCGGCTGGCCGCTCGCCGGCACCTGGGCCACCGAGGCCCTGCGCGTCGAGGCCTGGCGCCCGCGCCAGGCGCGCGAGGTCGACGAGCGCACCATCCCGCACGAGCTCGACCTGCTGCGCACCGCCGTGCACATCAACAAGGGCTGCTACCGCGGCCAGGAGACCGTGGCGCGCGTGCACAACCTCGGCCGGCCCCCGCGCCGGCTCGTGATGCTGCACCTCGACGGCTCGCAGCACCTGCTCCCGGAGGCCGGCGCGGAGGTGCGCCTCCCGTCGTCGGACGGCGCGCCCGGCAAGGTCGTGGGCACGCTGACGTCGATGGCGCGCCACCACGAGCTGGGCCCCATCGGCCTGGCGGTGCTCAAGCGGAACGTCCCGGAGGACACCGAGCTCATGGTGTCCGGCGACGTCTCGGGGCAGGCCATCGAGGTGTCGGCGGCGCAGGAGATCATCGTGCCGGGTGACGGCGTGTCGGTGGACCGGCCCGAGTCCCACGGCCCCCTGACCCGCGGCCTGCGCGGCCCGGCCAGCCTCATCTGACACGTCCGTGAGGCCGGGTGGCAGGATGCCACCGTGACCTCACTGCCCGGCCCGGCCGACGAGATGTGGCGCAAGGCCATGCGCACGCTCATGCTGCGCACCCGGCTGCGGCAGGGCTGGACCCGCGCGCGGGCGAGCCTGATCCCGATCGCCCAGGCGTCGCTCGCCGCGGGTGTCGCGTACCTGATCGCGCGGTACGTGCTGGGGCACGAGCAGCCGTTCTTCGCGCCGGTCGCGGCGTGGGTGCTGCTCGGGTTCACCGCGCAGCGGGACGTGCGCCGGGTCTCCGAGATGGCCGTGGGCGTGGCGGTCGGCGTCGCGATGGGCGACCTGATCGTGCACCTGATCGGCTCGGGCTGGTGGCAGCTCAGCCTGGTGCTGTTCATCTCGGCCGTCGCCGCGCGGTTCATCGACCGGGGCGCGCTCCTGGTCACGCAGGCCGGCGTCCAGGCGATCATCGTGGTGGGTCTGCCCCAGGTCTCCGGCGGGCCGCTCGGCCGGTGGACCGACGCCCTGGTCGGCGGCGCCGTCGCGCTCACGGTCGCGCTGCTCACGCCCGGCGACACCCGGCGCCGTCCGAGGGCGCTCGCCGAGCAGGCCGTGACCGAGCTCGCCGAGACCCTGGAGACGCTCGCCCGCGGGCTGCGCTCGGACGACGTGGACGACGTCCGGGCGGCCCTCGTGCGCGGCCGGGCCTCGGAGCCGGTGCTCGCCGAGTGGCAGGAGGCCGCGCGTGACGCGCGCGAGCTGGCGCGGATCTCCGTGGGGCGGATCCACCGCGGCGAGCTCGCCCGGCTGGAGGACCAGGCCGTGCTCGTCGACCGCACGATGCGGTCGGTGCGGGTGCTGGCCCGCCGCGTGCTCCCGGTGGTCGAGGGGGAGCACGACGTGCGACCGGTCGCCGGGCTGGTCGAGGGCTTCGCGTCGGGCGTGCGGCTCCTCGCCTCCGACGTCGGCTCCGGGGGCGACGCAACGCGGGCGCGCGAGGTGCTGGCCACCGTGGCCGCCCAGGTGGACCCGCGGACCGTGGGCGAGGGCGACTGGCAGGTGCAGTCCCTGGTGATGCTGCTGCGGTCGCCCCTGGTCGACACGCTGGAGGCCACGGGCGCGACGCCGGGCGAGGCGCGCGCGGCGCTCCCCGAGCTGTAGCCGCCTGTCCACCGGCTGTGCACAGAACTTGTTGTCGTCAGGTACTTGATCAGATACAGTAGTTGGCGTGATAGACCCCTTCGCCGCCGACCTCCTGCGCGGGCACACCGACACGATCGTGCTCGGGGTGCTGCGCGCCCGGGATCGCTACGGCTTCGAGATCTACAAGCAGATCCGCGACACGACCGGCGGCGACCACGAGATCAAGGAGGCCACGCTCTACGCGGCCTACCGGCGGCTCGTGAAGGACGGCCTGGTCGAGGCGTACTGGGGCGACGAGTCCCAGGGCGGACGCCGCAAGTACTACCGCATCACCGACGCGGGGCGTGCCGTGTACCGGCGCAACGTGGACGCGTGGGTGGCCACGCGACGCACCATCGACTCCCTCCTCGACCTGAAAGGTTCCTGATGACGAACATCTCGGTGCACCGCCTGCTGGACGAAGCCTTCGCGGGCATCCCGACGACCCCTGACGTGCAGGACCTCAAGGAGGAGATCCGCGCGAACCTCGTGGACCGCGTGGCCGAGCTGACCGCCGGCGGCGTGGCGCCCGACGACGCCGCGCGGCGCGCGGTCGGCGAGCTGGGCGACGTGCGCGCGCTGGTCGACGAGGCGGACGCGGGCCCCCGCGACGCCGAGCGACCCGCGCCGTCCTCCTACGAGCTGATGGCCCGGAACCGGGTCCCGGCCTCCGGGGCGTTCGTCGCGGCGGTGGTGCTGGTGTCGATAGTGCTGGCGGCGAGCGTGGTGGGCACGGTGTTCGCCGCGGTCGGGTACGCGCACGGTGACCTCGGCCCGCTGCTGCCCACGGCGCTCGCGCTGGTGTCGGGGCTCGCGCTCGGCGCCGTCGTGGGCGGCTCGCTGAGCCAGGAGACGACGGCCAGCCACCCGGTGCCCCGCCGGCGTGCCGCGCTGTTCGGCGTCGGCTGGGGCCTGGTGCTGGTGGGCGCACTGCTCGCCCTGGTGCACCTGTTCGGCGGGACCACCGGGTGGCTCGTCCTGGACGGGGTCGTGCTCGTGGCGGGCGTGGTGCTGCTCTCGTGGCTCGCCGCGACGACCACCAACCGGAAGAAGCAGTGGGCGCTCGCGGAGGAGTCCGTGCACGCGCAGGCCGCGGGCACCAGGTTCGACCGCGACCCGGCGGCCGCCGCGCGGTTCGGCATCTACACCGTGGTGGTGTGGAGCCTGACGGGCGTCGTCGCGCTGATCGTCGGCACCACCCTGAGCTGGTCCTGGGTCTGGCTCCCGGGCGTGCTCGGCTGGGTCGTGTTCATGCTGATGCTCGCCACGATGCTGTTCGGGGCCAGGCACGAGGACGACGCGCGCAAGGCTGCTGAGCACGCGGCCGGCTGAGCACCCGGACCAGGCGAGACGCCGCCGCGGTTGCCGTAGGCTCGTCCTGTGTTCGGAGCTCTCCAAACGTTCGTCTTCATCGTGCTGGGCGTCATCGTCTTCGCGGTCCAGGTCATCGCCCTGGTCGACGCGATCCGTCGTCCGGCCAACGCCTACACGTCCGAGGGCAAGCTGTCGAAGCCGATCTGGCTCGCGATCCTCGGCGTGGCCGCCGTCCTCGGCCTCCTGGGGCTGCCGCCGAGCTTCATCACGGCCAGCTCCTTCCTCAACGTGATCGCGGTGGTCCCGGCCATCGTCTACTGGGCCGACGTGCGCCCCCGTCTGCTGCCGTACGGCACGGGCAACAAGCCGCGCGGTCCGCAGGGCGGATGGTGACCGCGCCCATGGCGGTCGGTCGCGCGGCCTCGACGTCGGACGCGGTGCTCGACGGCGCCGCGCCGCTGGCCGAGGTCATCCGCGGCGACCTCGTGGAGTCGGTCCACCTGGGGCACCTCGTGGTGCTCGACCCGTCCGGCCGGCCGGTGCTCCAGGTGGGCAACCCGACCACGCCGGTCTGGCCGCGGTCGTCGCTCAAGCCGCTGCAGCTCCTCGCGATGCTGCGCGCGGGCCTGGAGCTGCCGGACCGGCTGCTCGCGCTCGCCTCGGCGAGCCACAACGGCGAGCAGTTCCACCTGGAGGGCGTGCTGCAGATCCTGGGCTCCGTGGGCCTCGGCTCCGGCGCGCTCCAGAACACCCCTGACCTGCCGCTCTACCCGCCGGCCGCGCTCGACTGGCACATCGCACCGCACGACGGCGGGCCGGGTCCGGCGCCGCTCGCGCAGAACTGCTCCGGCAAGCACGCGGCGATGCTCGCCACCTGCCTCACGCAGGGCTGGGACATCGAGACGTACCTGTCGCCCGAGCACCCGCTGCAGCGGGCGGTCCGCAGCACGATCCTGGAGCTGACCGGCGACGCCGAGCTCGTCATGCACACCACGGTCGACGGCTGCGGCGCGCCCCTGTTCTCCACGACGCTGCTCGGCCTGGCGCGTGCTTTCTCGACCCTGGGCGCGGCGCCGACGGAGGACGTCCGCTCGCACGAGGCGCGGGCCGCCCGGGCCATCTCCGCGCACCCCGACATGGTGGGCGGCACCGGCCGCGACGTCACGCTCGCCATGCAGGCCGTGCCGGGCCTGGTCGCCAAGGACGGCGCCGAGGGCGTCTACGCCGCCGGCCTGCCCGACGGTTCCGCGCTGGCGTTCAAGGTGCTCGACGGGTCCGCCCGGGCGCGTCCCGCCATCCTCGCGGCCGCGCTGCGCGCCGCCGGTGCGGCGGGCCTGCCGGGGGTGTACCCCGGCGGCCTCGACGGGCTGGGCCGCGTGCCCGTGCTCGGCGGTGGCCGGCCGGTCGGCGAGGTCCGGGCCGTCTTCGCCGACCAGTACGCCGAGGGCCGCCGGTGAGGGCGGTGCTCCAGCGCGTCACTCGTGCGTCCGTGGTGGTCGACGGCGAGGTGGTGGGTGCCATCGACAAGCCCGGCATCCTGGCGCTGGTCGGCGTCACGCACGACGACGGCCCGGCCCAGGTCGAGACGATCGCCCGCAAGATCGCCGACCTGCGCATCCTCCAGGACGAGCAGTCGGTGGCCGACCTGGGCGCGCCGGTCCTCGTCGTCAGCCAGTTCACGCTCTACGGCGACGCCCGCAAGGGGCGCCGCCCCACGTGGAACCAGGCGGCGCCCGGGCCGGTCGCCGAACCGCTCGTGGACGCCGTCGTGGCCGCGCTGCGCGAGCGCGGCCTGACGGTCGAGACGGGCCGGTTCGGCGCCGACATGCAGGTGGAGCTGGTCAACGACGGCCCGGTGACCATCCTCCTGGAGGCCTGAGCCGGGCCTACCCCCGCAGGGCCAGCACCGCCAGCTCCGTGCGGGAGCGCACCCCGAGCTTGCGGAAGACCCGCCCCAGGTGCACCTCCACGGTGCGGACCGACACGTAGAGGTTCGCGGCGACCTGCCGGTTGGTCCGGCCCTGCACCACGAGCCGCGCGACGTCCAGCTCCCGCTCGGTGAGCAGGTCGGTCCACTGCCCGCACAGCTCCTCCCCGGCGTCGACCACCGGCTCGCCCGGCGCCTCGGCCGGCACCGGCCCCGCCAGCTCCCGGCGCGGCCGGCTGACGTCGGGGCGCGGGGGAGCCTCGGCTGCGCGGCTGCGGCCGCCGCCGTCCCCGGGCGCCGGGCCCGCCTGGCCCGGCGCCTCGCGGACGAACCCCGGCGTCGTGAGCGCCTGCTCGGCGATGTGCTCCCATGCCTTGGCGCCCGACTCCTCGAAGAGCTCGTGGGCGCCGAGCAGGTGCGCGGCGGCGTCGCCGGGCAGGCCCAGCCGGGCGAAGGAGCGGGCGGCGACCAGCTCCGTGAGGCCCCGCTCGAACGTCGAGCCCACGCGCAGCGACGCCTCCACCGCGCGCTCGCGCGCCCGGTTCACGCCGGACGCGTCGGCGAGCGCGAGCTCGGCGCGCGCCAGGTCGAGCCGACGGCGCCGCATGGGCCCGCCCGAGAAGCCGCCGCCCGACATGCCGGGTCCGGCGAGACCTGGCCCGGCGTGGCCGGAGACCGGGTGCCCGGTTCCGGCGTGGCCGGTCGCGGTGGGATAGCCGCCGCCCGGGTCGGAGCCCACGGACGGCAGCACGCGGAGCCGCAGCCGCTCGTGCGAGCGGCGCGCGGCCCGGTCCTGCCCGGCGAGCACCAGCAGCTCCACCGGGTCGGGCGTGGGCAGCCAGAGGCGGCGCAGCTCGTCGCCGCCGCGCTCGGCCGCGAGCCCGAGCAGGGTCGCGGCCTCCACCCAGCGCCCGTCGAAGACGGCGGTCTGGGCCCGGTCACCGAGCGTGGCCGCCCGCACCACCGGCGCGACCTGGCCGGGCACCGACGCCTCCAGCGCGGCGGTCGGCCGCCGGAGGTGCCCGTCGCGGACCAGGTCGAGGCGGCGCGCGAGCGCGATCCCGAGCCCGCCGAAGGCGAGGGCCACGGGCAGCCGCTCGACGGCGTCGTCGAGCACCGAGGCCGCCTCGGTGATGTTGCCGAGCCGCAGCGCCAGGTACGACTGCGCCACCCGGAGGTGCGCCTCGGCGAGCGGGGTCAGGGCCTCGTCCGGCCCGTCGAACCACCAGCCCGGCTGGCGTGCCGGGGCCAGCTCGGCCACCTCCGACAGGATCGCGGCGGCCTCGCCGGGCGCGCCGTCGAGCAGCCGGATCGTCTTGCGGGCGGCGGCGATCGCCGCGCGGTCGGGTCCGGCGGCGTCCTCGGGGACGACGGCGTCGGGCCGCCCGTCCAGAAGGGCCAGCGCGACGCCGAGCGAGCGGGCGGCGTCGGGCGCGCCGGCCGCGGACGAGCCGGCGTCCGAGGGGCTGGTCGCGCGGCGGAGATACACGACGGCGTCGTGCACGTGCCCCGCCCACAGGGCCGCCCGCCCGGCCACCGCGAAGGCGCGCGACCGCACCCGGTCGGTGCCGTGGCTCGCGGCCTCGCGCGCCACCTCGTGCGCGCGGTGGACGTCGCCGCGCGCGAGGTGCTGCTCGGCGAGCTCGACCAGGCCGTCCGCGAGCAGCGGGTCGCCCGCGAGCGTGCTCAGGGCCGTGTGCCACATCGCGATGAGCGGCTCATCGGCCTTGCGGTGCACCTCGGCCAGCGCGACGTGGGCCGCGGTGCGGGAGGCGAGGTCGGCGTCGTCGTGCACCACGGACCGGATGCGCGGATGGTGGAAGCGGAACCGGCCGCCCACGAGATGGAGGTGGCGGCCGGCGGGGCCGGCCATGAGGGTGTCGATGTCTGTGCCCGACGCGGCGAGCAACAGCTCGGTGCGGTCCACGACGGCGACTGCGGCGACGAGCAGCACACGGCGTGCGTCGTCGTCGAGGCCGAGCGGGCCTACGGCCTCGCGGACCGCACGTGCGGCAGGCAGCGGGTCCGGCATCAGCGCCGTCCCGACCAGATGCTCCTCGTCGAGCATCCGTGCTGTCTGGTCCACACATCCAGGTTCGTCACCCACCACGCGCGTGAGCTCGCACGCGACGTGAGGGGCCACGGTGCGGTCACCGAGGGGGAGCGGAAAAACGACTTGCTGCGGCAGCGCGGTCATCGTCGAGCCTCCCGGATTCGTTCACGGTGCTCGCAAGTATGACCTCCACACGTTTCACCCGCATCAACCTGGGCGTGCGACTTTTGCTGCGGTACGGCCCCGGTCCTGGGATCCTGCCCCTCCTCGTGCCGTCCGGGTACCCGATACCGCACGAACTTGTTTCGGTGGCGAAGGTTTCACACCGAAACAACCCGGCGTCGACCGCCCCGTATCACTACGTAGTCCCACCGTGTGGAATCCCCTTATTTCCCGTTAACGCAGGTTTCCTTACTTTTAACGGAGCATGACCAGCGCGACCACCGTTGCCGGATCGACGACCGGACCAGAGAGGGAAGACGATGGACTCGACGTACCAACCGCTATCAGGTGCCAGTAAGACCACCCGACGAATACTTGCGGGGGTGGCCGCGCTCGCGGTGGCAGCCTCGGCCGCCGTGGCGGGCGTGGGCCTGCGGGACGCGAACGCGGCCGAGGCCGGGACCGCGGCGAGCACCTCGGCCATCAACGGCTTCCGCAGCGTCGGCTACTTCACGCAGTGGGGCGTGTACGGCCGCGGCTACCAGGTCAAGCAGCTCGACACGTCCGGTGTGGCCGACGAGCTGACCCACATCAACTACGCCTTCGCCAACATCCACCACCAGAACCTCGAGTGCTTCGAGGCCAACAAGGCGCAGGGCGAGGGCCCCAACGGGTCCGACGGCGCGGGCGACGCCTGGGCCGACTACGGCATGGGGTACACGGCGGCCACCTCGGTCTCGGGCGCCGCCGACACGTGGGACCAGCCCCTGGCCGGCTCCTTCAACCAGCTCAAGCAGCTCAAGGCCAAGCACCCGGACCTCAAGGTCCTGATGTCGATCGGCGGCTGGACCTGGTCCAAGAACTTCTCGCTGGCGGCGGCGACGGACGCCTCGCGCCAGAAGTTCGTCTCCAGCTGCGTCAACATGTTCATCAAGGGCAACCTGCCGGTGATCGACGGCCGCGGTGGCACCGGTGCCGCGGCGGGCGTCTTCGACGGGTTCGACATCGACTGGGAGTGGCCCGGCTCGCAGAACGGCAACGTGGGCAACCACGTGGACGAGGCCAACGACGCGCGCAACTTCAAGCTGCTGCTCGCCGAGTTCCGTGAGCAGCTCGACGCCCTCGGCGCGACGACGGGCAAGGACTACGAGCTCTCGGCGTTCCTGCCCGCCAACCCGGCCGACGTCGAGGACGGCGGCTGGAACGACCCCGAGGTCTTCGACTACCTCGACTTCGGCAACGTCCAGGGCTACGACCTGCACGGGGCCTGGGATCCGGCGCTCACCGGCCACCAGGGCAACCTCTACCACGACCCCGCCGACCCGCGGGAGGAGGCCCGGCAGTTCAGCGCGGACCTCGCCGTGCGGACGTACACCGACGCCGGGATCGACCCCGCGCAGCTCGGCCTCGGCCTCGCGATGTACGGCCGCGGCTGGACCGGTGCGACGTCGTCCGCGGCGTGGGGCACCGCGACCGGTGCCGCCCCCGGCCAGTGGGAGGCCGGCATCAACGACTACGACGTGATCAAGAACGTGGGCACCGGGTACTACGACGCCAACCTCGGCGCCGCCTGGCGGCACGACGGCAACACGTGGTGGTCCTACGACAACGACCAGTCGGTCGCCAAGAAGGCGCAGTACATCCGGTCCGAGGGGCTCGGCGGCGCCATGTGGTGGGACCTGTCGGGTGACCGGTCCGGCGCGCTGACCGGGGCGCTGTGGAACGTGCTCGGTTCCGGGACCCCGGGTCCGGTGGAGGGTGGCGGCGGTCCGACCGACCCGACCGACCCGCCGACCGACCCGCCCACGGACCCGCCGACCGACCCGCCGGGCGAGGCCTGCGCCTCGGCCGCCTGGAGCGCCTCCGCCGTCTACGTGGGCGGCAACACCGTCTCGCACGGCGACCACGAGTGGCGCGCCAAGTGGTGGACCCAGGGCGAGACGCCCGGGACCACGGGCGAGTGGGGCGTGTGGCAGGACCTGGGGGCCTGCTGAACTGAGGGGCCCTGAGGCACCTTGACGGAGAACCCCGGCGGGACGGACTGTCCCCGCCGGGGTTCTCCTGTGTCCGGGGGTGCAAGGAACCCGGCACCCGCGACAGAGTGAGGTCGTGGACGACAGCCCCGGCGCCCCGCACGACGAACCGCCGCAGCACGACGAGGCCTGGTTCGGCGCGCTCTTCGACGCGCACTCGCGCGCCCTCTACTCCTACTTCGTGCGCCGGCTGCCCGACGGCGGCCGCGCCTCCGACGCCGAGGACCTCGCCGCCGAGGTGCTCGCCACCGCGTGGCGGCGGCGCGACGACGTGCCCGACGCCGCGGCGCTGCCCTGGCTCTACCGCACCGCCGGCTACGTGCTGGCGAACCACCGGCGCAAGATGCGCGCCCTGCCGGTCGCGGTCGTTCCCGACGAGCCCGACGACGTGGACCCCGCGACGCTCGCCGTGGACGACGACGCCGTGCGCCAGGTGCTGTCCCGGCTGTCCGCGCGCGACCGGCGCATCCTCCTGCTCGTCGCCTGGGACGGCCTGTCGGGCGACGACCTCGCCCAGGTGCTGGGCGTCTCCCGCGGCGGCGCCGACGCCGCGCTGTCCCGGGCCCGGGCCCGCCTGCGCGACGCGTGGGACGCGCACGAGCAAGCGGTGGACGCATGAGCACATGTAGAGGGTGTGGACGGCGCGCAGCCGGGCACGGCACGGAGGGACAGCGATGAACGAGCACCAGCGGCCGGAGGACCCGGCGTTCGACCGTCTGACGGCGGCGGACCCCGCGAGGCGTGCGCCCGACCCGGTCGAGGGCGTGCTCCGGGCCAAGGTCGACGCGCTGATCTCCGGGTCGGGGTCGGGGTCGGGGTCGGGGGCTGGGTCCGGGTCCGGTGCCGGCTCCGGGTCGTGGCGGGAGGCCGCCGGCCGGGAACCCGCCGGGACGACGCGCGTGGACGAGGTCGCCGTGCGGCGGCACCGCCGTCGGACGCCGTGGCTGGTCGCCGCCGCCGTGGCGGGCATCGTCGCGGCGGGCGGCGGCGGTTACCTGGCGGGCGAGTCCGGGCTGGAGATGGCCACCACGGCGCAGGACGTCGGCGCGGCGCCCGAGTCCGGGGCCGACGCCGGGTCCGGCGAGGCGGAGTCCCGGACGGAGGACGGGCCGACCGCCGTCCTGGGCGCGCCGGAGGAGGGCACGACCGAGGGGGTGCAGCCGCTCGACGCGGGCGGCGACCTGGTCTCCGCGACGCGGCTCGTGTTCCACGCGGGCGTGGGGCTCACGGACACGCCGCGGACGGCGGAGGTGCGCTCGGCCGACGGCGAGAGCCTCGGCACGTACCCGGTGGTCAGCGAGGAGGCGGCCGTGGAGCGCCTGGTCGACCCGCGGTTCGCGCCGGCGGCGCGCGGGGCCGGGCGGTCCGGGTCGGACGGCGACGCCCCCGCGGAGGAGCCCGCCCCGGGCGGACCGATCGCGTGGCCCGTGGAGGACGTCACGATCGTCTCGGCGGACCTCACCGAGGTGCGCTACACCCTGCCGGACGGCGCCGTGCTGATCGTCCCCGCGTACCACCTGGCGGACGCCGCGGGCGGCAGCTGGACCGTCCTCGCGGTGGACGAGGAGCTTCTCGACTTCACGCCGTGACGCGACTGCCCGGCGGGCGTCGTAGGGTCGGGCACGCAGGGACCCGTCCGAGGTCACAACGCGATCTTCAAGGAGTGCACCATGCCAGCACGTACCGCTCGCACCGCCTGGAACGGCACCTTCCAGGACGGGAAGGGCCAGGTCGAGCTCTCGTCGTCCGGCGTCGGCACGTACGACGTGTCGTTCCCGGCGCGCGCCGCCGAGGAGGCGAACGGGGTCACGAGCCCCGAGGAGCTCCTCGCCGCCTCGCACTCGTCCTGCTACACGATGGCCTTCACGAACGAGCTGGGCCAGGCCGGCGCCACGCCGGAGCAGATCGAGGTCTCGGCCGTGGTCACGCTCGGCCCGGACCCGGCCGGCGGGCTCTACATCAGCAAGAGCGCCCTGACCGTGCGCGGTTTCGCGTCCGGCATCGACGAGGCGGGCTTCAAGGCGGCCGCCGAGGCCGCCAAGGTCGGCTGCCCCATCTCGAAGGCGCTGACCGGCGTCGGCCAGATCACGCTCGACGTCACCTTCGAAGGCTGATCAGCGCGTTCACGGGCGCGCCACGCGCCCGTGAACGCCTGACGCGATCTGCGGCCCCGTGGTGCGAGAATCGCGGGGTGCCACCTCAGACCCACGACGACGCCCGACCGCTGAACGGCATGAACGACAAGGGCCACACCGCCGACGACGCCGAGGCCGCCCGCACCGCGCGCGAGCAGGCCGAGGCCCGCGCTGCCGAGGACGCGGAGCGCCGCCACGCCGAGAGCGAGGAGCGGCGCAAGGCTGCGCGCCGCGAGGCGGACCACGCCGCGGAGGCCGCCCGCGAGGCGGTCGCCGACGCGCTGCGCACCGTCGTGGACGGCGCCGTCGACATCAGCACGCGCCGCCGCGCGGAGTACTCCACGGACGCGTCGAACTACCGCGTGGTCCCGGAGGGCGTCGTCTTCCCGGAGAGCACCGACGACGTCGTCGCGGCCCTCGGGGCGCTGCGCGAGCTGGCGGTCCCGGTCACGGCGCGCGGTGCCGGCACGTCGGTCGCGGGCAACTCCGTGGGACCCGGCGTCGTGCTCGACCTGGGCCGGCACCTGAACCAGGTGCTCTCGATCGACCCGGAGCGCGGCACGGCCCGCGTGCAGCCGGGCACGATCATGTCCACCCTCCAGGCGGCGGCCAAGCCGCACGGGCTGCGGTTCGGCCCCGACCCGAGCACGCAGAACCGGGCGACGCTCGGCGGCATGATCGGGAACAACGCCTGCGGCCCCCACGCGGTCGCCTACGGGCGCACGGCCGACAACGTCGTCTCGCTCGACGTGGTCGACGGCGCCGGACGGCGCTTCACCGCGGGCTCGGGCGACCCGGAGTTCGCCGACGTGCCCGGCCTCAAGGAGCTGGTCCGGGAGAACCTCGCGCTGATCCGCACCGAGTTCGGCCGGTTCGGCCGCCAGGTGTCGGGCTACTCGCTGGAGCACCTCCTGCCCGAGAACGGGTCGAACCTCGCCCGCGCGCTCGTGGGCACGGAGGGCACGCTCGTCACGGTCCTGGAGGCGGAGCTCAACCTGGTCGAGGTGCCGGGCGCGCCCACGCTCGTCGTCCTCGGCTACCCGGACATGGCCACGGCCGCCGACGACGTCCCGCGGCTCCTGGACCACAAGCCGCTCGCGATCGAGGGGCTCGACGCGCGCCTGGTCGACGTCGTGCGGCGCGCCAAGGGCGCCACGTCGGTGCCGCCGCTGCCCGGCGCGGGCGACCCGAATGTCACGGGCTGGCTCATGATCGAGGTCGGCGGCTCGTCGCAGGCCGAGGCGCTGGGCCGGGCGGACGCGATCGTCGCGGCGTCGACGGCGCTCGACTCCGCCGTCCTGCCCGCCGGGCCGGACGCCACCAAGATGTGGCAGATCCGGGCCGACGGCGCCGGGCTCGCCGGCCGCACGCCCGCCGGGGAGCAGGCGTGGCCCGGCTGGGAGGACTCGGCGGTGCCGCCCGAGAAGCTCGGGCCCTACCTGCGCGACCTCCAGGCGCTGATGGACCGGTACGGCGTGGACGGGCTGCCCTACGGGCACTTCGGCGACGGCTGCGTGCACCTGCGCATCGACATCCCGCTGGAGACGTCGGGCTCGGTGCTGCGCACCTTCATGACGGAGGCCGCGGAGCTCGTGGCCCGGTACGGCGGGTCGCTGTCCGGCGAGCACGGCGACGGCCGGGCCCGCTCGGAGCTGCTGCCCCTGATCTACTCGCCCGAGGCCATCGCCCTGATGGAGCAGTTCAAGGCCCTGTTCGACCCGAAGGACCTGCTCAACCCGGGCGTCGTGGTGCGGCCGCGGGCCGTGGACGACGACCTGCGCCGCCCGGCCGCCGCGGCCGTGCGCACCAAGCTGCCGCTGGTCGGCAAGGGCTCGGGGCACGGTGTGCGCCGCAAGTCCGGGTACGAGGGGTTCTCGTTCGCGCACGACCACAACGACCTGACCACGGCCGTGCACCGCTGCGTGGGCGTGGGCAAGTGCCGCGCCGACAACTCGGCGGCCGGCGGGTTCATGTGCCCCAGCTACCAGGCGACCAAGGACGAGAAGGACGTGACCCGCGGGCGGGCCCGCGTGCTGCAGGAGGCCGTGAACGGCACCCTCGTCGGCGGCCTCGCCGCGCCCGAGGTCCGCGAGTCGCTGGACCTGTGCCTGTCGTGCAAGGCCTGCTCCAGCGACTGCCCCGCGGGTGTCGACATGGCGCAGTACAAGTCGGAGGTCCTGTACCGGACCTACCGCGGCAAGCTGCGACCCGTGGACCACTACGCCCTGGGCTGGCTGCCGCGCTGGGCGCGCCTCGCGGGCGCCGTCCCGGAGCTGGTCAACGCCCTGCTGGGCGTGAAGTGGATCGGCAAGGCGGTGCTGTGGGCGGGCGGCATGGACACCCGGCGGTCGATGCCCAAGTTCGCCGAGGTGCCGTTCCGCCAGTGGTGGGCGCGCGGCGGCGCGACGCACGGCGTGCCGGGGCTGCCGGTCACGGGCGAGCCGGGGCGCGAGGGCAGGACGGCGGCGCGGCTCGCGACCAAGCCCAAGGTGGTCCTGTGGACCGACTCGTTCAGCGACGCGCTCTCGCCCACGGTCCCGCAGGCTGCCCTGAAGGTGCTGACCTCAGCGGGGTTCGACGTCATCGTGCCGGACGAGCAGGCGTGCTGCGGCCTGACCTGGATCTCGACCGGCCAGCTCGACGGCGCCCGGCGCCGGCTGCTGAAGCTGCTGGAGGTGCTGGGGCCGTACGCGGTGAACGGCATCCCGATCATGGGGCTGGAGCCGTCCTGCACCGCGGTGCTGCGCTCCGACCTGATCGACCTGTTCCCGGACGACCCGCGCGCGCAGGCCGTGGCCCGCATGACGCGGACGGCGGCGGAGCTGCTGACCTCGGACGACACCCCGGACGAGTGGGAGCTGCCCTCGCTGGCCGACGTCTCGGCCGTGGTGCAGCCGCACTGCCACCAGCACTCCGTGATGGGGTACGAGGCGGACCAGGCGCTGCTGGAGCAGGGCGGCGCACAAATAGAGGTGCTCGCGGGCTGCTGCGGCCTGGCCGGCAACTTCGGCATGCAGAAGGGGCACTACGAGACGTCGGTGGCGGTCGCGGAGAACGCGCTGCTGCCCGCGCTCCGCGACGCCGCCCCGGGTACCACCTACCTGGCCGACGGCTTCTCCTGCCGCACCCAGGCCCTCGACCTCATGGGCGTCGAGGGCAAGTCGCTGCTGGAGGTCATCGCCGACCGGCTGTAGGCGCTACTCCAGCCACTCCGTCTCGAAGCGGTCGTTCGCGTGGATGTGCACCGCCTCGTAGAGGTCCGCGCCGAGGGTCCGGAACTTGTGCGGCACCATCGCCTCGACCACGAGGATCTGGCCGCCCACGGCCTCGAACTCCTTGCCGTCCACGGTGAACAGGGCCCGGCCGGACCGGATCACGAACGTCTCGGAGTAGGGGTGCCGGTGCAGCCGGGGGCCGGTGCCGTCCTGGGCCACCTTTTCGAAGATGACCGACACCTCGGACCCGTGGAGGTAACCCTCGAAGTTCCCGTACGGCAGCGTCGCCTGCTCGATCGCCTGAAGAGTCATGCCCCCAGGCTGGCGCGCACGCGGCCGCACGGCAACCAGTTTCGTGGGACGCCGAACGTAGGCCTGGTCGCACTCTGAGCGGCCATGGAGCGACTGTGCCTACGTTCGCCGCCGTCGCCGCCGGGGCAGAATGCGGGCATGGAGTTTCAGGACGTCGTGCGCACCAGGCGGATGCACCGCAAGTTCACCGCCGAACCCGTCCCGGCGGAGGCCGTCGACCGGATCACCCGCAACGCCGTTCGCGCCCCGAGCGCGGGGTTCAGCCAGGGCTGGGCGTTCGTGGTGCTGGAGACGCCCGAGGACCGCGACCGGTTCTGGGCGGCGTCCACCCCGGACGACTCGGAGCGCGACATGTCGGCCTGGCTCGGCGGGATGCGCACCGCCCCCGTGATCGTGCTGGCGCTCGCGTCCAAGGCCGCCTACCTGCGGCGGTACGCCGAGAAGGACAAGGGCTGGGAAGACCTCGACGAGGCCCGCTGGCCCGTCCCGTTCTGGCACGTCGACGTCGGCATGGCGTCCCTGCTCATGCTGCAGACCGCCGTCGACGAGGGGCTGGGCGCCTGCTTCTTCGGCGTCCAGCCGGCGCAGGTCCCGGCGGTCCGGGCCGAGCTCGGCATCCCGGAGGAGTTCGAGATCACCGGCGTCGTCGCCGTCGGGCACCCGGCCGACGGCGGGGCGAAGGGCTCGCCCACCCGCCGCCGGCGCAAGCCCCTCGACGAGGTGGTGCACCGCGGCGGGTGGTGACCCGGCGTCACGCCGGCCGACGTCACGCGGCCCGGCGTCACGCGGCCCGGCGTCACGCGGCGTCGAGCCGGGCCCGGACGTCGTCGTCGAGCACCAGGTCCACCGCGCCGAGCGCCTCGTCGAGCTGCGCCACGCTGCTCGCGCCGAACACGGGGACCACCGGCACCTCGCCGCCCAGGAGCCACGCGAGTGCCACCTGGTTGGGCGTCGCGCCGAGCTCGGCGGCCACGGCCCGGAGCTCGGCGATCCGGGCGCGGGACCCCGCGTGGTCCGCGCCGTCGTAGAACGGCTTGTCGTCGCGCGTGAACACGCCCTGGTGCAGCGGTGAGTACGCCATGACCGTGAGCCCCGGGCGGCCGTCGGTGCCCGTGGACCGGGCGTAGTCGAGCAGCTCGGGCGAGGCCCAGTTGGTCCGGATGGGCTGCGGGCGCGGGTACAGGTAGCTGTGGCACTGCTGCACCGCGCCGTACGGCGCCACCCCCAGCCGCGCGGCGGTCTCCCGCGCCTCGACGACCCGCCACAGCGCGACGTTCGAGATGCCCGGGATGCCGACGATGCCCTCGTCGACCAGCTTGCCGAACGCGCCGACCGTCTCCTCCAGCGGCGTGTCCCGGTCGTCCACGTGCCCGTACAGCAGGTCGATGTGCTCCAGGCCCAGGTGGCGCAGGCTCTCGCGCGCCTCCCGGTCGATCGTCGCGGCGCCCAGGCCCTGGTAGTTGGTGGGCGGCGTGCCCGACAGCGGCAGGGCCGGGTCCTTCTTGGCCGCGCCCAGCTTGGTCGCGATCCGCAGCTCGTCGCGGTTGCCCCGCGCGGCGAGCCAGCGGCCGAGCACGTCCTCGGAGTCGCGCCCGTACCCCTCGCCCCAGGAGTTGTAGTTGTTGGCCGTGTCGAGGAACGTGCCCCCTGCCTCGACGAACCGGTCCAGGATCGCGAACGACGTCTCCTCGTCCGTCCGGGTGCCCATCCACATCGTGCCCAGGCACAGCGTCGACACCTCGAACGACGTGTGTCCGTTGTCCAGCGTGCGGTACCGCATGTCAGCTCCTTCGGCGGCTCTCTTCCCGGGCTCCTGCCCGGCACGCACCACGCTAGGGAGAGATCGGTCTGGTGCTACGGTCCAATGCCATGGCCCCGGACCAGACCAATTCTGCCGACGTGCTGATCGCGCCGGCCCCCGGTCCGGGCGCGCTGCGACACCGGCTGGAGGAGGCGATCCTCGGCGACATCGCCTCCGGCCGCCTGGCCCCCGGCACGGCCCTGCCGCCCAGCCGCACGCTCGCCGACGCCCTCGGCATCTCGCGGTGGGTGGTCACGGAGGCGTACGGGCACCTGGTGGGCAAGGGGGTGCTGGAGGCGCGCACCGGGTCGGCGACCCGGGTCGCGGCGGTCGCGCCGGTGGCCGTTCCCGACGGCGCGCGGCGGCGGGCTGCTCCCGCCGCGCGGCTGGAGCGCGCCCCCGACCGCGCGACGCACGACCTCGCCCCCGGCGTGCCCGACCTGCGGCACGTGCCGCGCGACGCCTGGCTGCGCGCGGCCCGCGAGGCGCTCGCGGAGGCGACCAACCAGGACCTGGGCGCGCAGCCGCCCGCCGGGCACCCCGCGGCCCGCGCGGCGGTGGCGACCCACCTGCGGCGCTCCCGGATCGTTTCCGGGCCCGACGACGCCGTGGTGCTCACCCGGGGCGCCGCCGACGGCATGTCCCGGATCGCGGCGGCCCTCGCCGCGGCGGGCCACACGCACCTGCTCGTCGAGGACCCGAGCTGGGCCGCGCTGCGCGACGTCGCCGCCGCCGCGGGCCTCACCCCGGTGCCCGTCCCGGTGGACGACGCCGGGATCTCGCCCGGGCGGCTGCGCGCCGAGGCCGCCCGCACCGGGGCCCGGGCCGCGCTGCTCACCCCGGCGCACCAGTTCCCGCTGGGCGCGGCCCTCCCGGACGAGCGGCGCGCGGCGCTGCTCGACTGGGCGCGCGAGGTGGACGGGCTGCTGATCGAGGACGACTACGACGCCGAGTTCCGCTACGACCGCCGGCCCGTACCCGCTCTCCAGGGCCTCGACCCGGACCGGGTGCTGCTGCTCGGCTCGACGAGCAAGACGCTGGCCCCGGCGTTCGGCATCGGCTGGATGGTGGTCCCGCGGCGCTGGCGCGCCCCGGTGCTGGACGTGTCCGTGCGGCGCGGGCCGGCGCCCGGACCGGCGACGCTGGACCAGCTCACGCTCGCCCGGTTCGTCGGGGACGGCGCCTACGCGCGGTACCTGCGCGCTGCCCGCGCCCGGTACGCCCGACGCCGGGCCGCGCTCCTGACCGCCCTGGAGCGCGAGCTGCCCGGCGCGCGGATCGGCGGGATCGCGGCCGGGATGCACGTGACGGTGGACCTGGCCGGGGTGCGGGTCGGGGTGGCCGGGGCGGGCGGGGACGACGCTGCTGTCGTGGACGGGCCGGACGGGGTCGACGCCGCCGTCGTGGACGTTGCCGCTGTCGACGCCGTCGTCGTCGTCGACGCCGCCGCCGTCGTGCGCGAGGGGGCGGCCCGGGACGTCGCGCTGGTCGACCTGCGGCGGTACCAGGCGGCGCCGTCGGCTCGCTCGACCGTGCTCGTCGTCGGCTACGGGAACCTGGCCGACGCGCGGCTGCCGGCGGCGATCCGGGGCCTGCGCGCGGCGGTCGAGGCGGCTGCGGCCGGGGCCGCGGCTGCGGCCGGGGTCGCGGGTGCCGGTACGGGGCCCGTGCCCGGCTCGGTCGGCTGACTCGCGGACTACAGCAGCCCGGGCACCTGCGCGCCGACGGCGGCCCGCACCTCGTCCGGGAGCTGCGACCAGTCGTCGGTGGTGTCCAGGTCGACGGCGGTGCCGGGCCGGTCCACGACCGACACGGACAGCCCGTGGGCGGCGGCCTCGGCAAGGTGCGCTTCCAGCGACCCGACCCCGAACCGGAACCGGAACTCCCCTTTGAGG
>NZ_JBHWZO010000028.1:0-36326 GCF_042728455.1 Promicromonospora sp. NPDC060204 | reverse complement strand
GCTCAGAAGCGCAAATAGCCAGCACTCAACGGTCTGTTACGGGGTCAGCGGCCCTGGTTGGCTACCGCGGCGATCGCGTCCTTCGCGGCCTCCGGGTCCAGGTACGTGCCGCCCGGCTTCACCGGCGCGAGGGTCTCCTCGTCCAGCTCGTAGACCAGCGGGATGCCCGTCGGGATGTTCAGCCCGGCGATGGCCTCGTCCGAGACGCCGTCGAGGTGCTTGACCAGGGCCCGCAGCGAGTTGCCGTGCGCGGCGACCAGCACGGTCTTGCCGGCCTTGAGGTCGGGGACGATCTCGCTCTCCCAGTACGGCAGGGCGCGGTCGAGCACGAGCTTGAGGGCCTCCGTGCGGACGACGGGGGCGTCCGCGTAGCGCGGGTCCGCGTCCTGGCTGAACTCCGAGCCCAGCTCGATCTCCGGCGGCGGGACGTCGTACGAGCGGCGCCAGAGCATGAACTGCTCCTCGCCGAACTCCTCGAGCGTCTGCTTCTTGTCCTTGCCCTGCAGCGCGCCGTAGTGGCGCTCGTTGAGGCGCCAGCTGCGCTTCACCGGGATCCAGTGGCGGTCGGCGACGTCGAGCGCCAGGTTCGCCGTCATGATGGCGCGGCGCAGCAGCGACGTGTGCAGGACGTCCGGGTTCACCCCGGCCTCCTTGAGGAGCGCGCCACCGCGCTTGGCCTCCTCGACGCCCTTCTCGGAGAGGGCGACATCCACCCAGCCGGTGAACAGGTTCTTGGCGTTCCACTCGCTCTCGCCGTGGCGGAGCAGCACGAGGGTGTAGGTCATGGGCTCCATCCTGCCGCACTTTTCCGGGGCCGATGATGCCGCCCCTCCCGCGGTCTCAGAGCGTGGACGGACCCCGGCCGCAGGCGCGGCGGGCCTCGACGTGGTGCTTGCGGGCCCGCTCGTAGACGTCCAGCATCTCGTCGGCGGCGCGGTCCCAACCGAACCGGGTCGCCGAGTCCCGGGCGCCGACGGCCAGCCGCGCGCGCAGCTCGTCGTCGTCCAGGAGGCTCTTGAGCACCAGGGCCCAGGTCTCTGGCTCGTGGTCGGGCACGAGCACACCGGAGACGCCGTCCTGCACCACCGTGCGCAGGCCGCCCACGGCGGCCGCGACCACCGGCGTGCCCGACGCCTGGGCCTCGGCCGCGACCAGCCCGAACGACTCGCTGTGCGACGGCACGGCCACCAGGTCGGCGGCGCGGAAGTAGTCGGCGAGCGTCTCCTGCGGCACCGGGGGCCGCACCCGCACGTGCGCGGCCACGCCCTCCTGGTAGGCGAGCGCCTCGAGCTCGCGGACGGCCGTGGGCCGCCCGGACGCGCCGCCCAGCACCACGAGCAGCGGCGGCTGCCCGTCACCCTCCGACCAGACCCGCTCCCCCAGCGCCCGGACCAGCACGTCCGGCCCCTTGAGCAGCTGCACCCGGCCCGCGAACAGCACGATCTTGCGGTCCGTCGGCAGCGCGAGCCGCTCGCGCAGCTCGGCCCGCTGCCGGGCGCACGCGACGGGGTCGTCGGCGTCGTGCGGCGGGGCGAACACCCCGAGGTCCACGCCCGGCTGCACCACGCGCACCAGGGCGGGGTCGGCCTGGTAGTCACGCACCAGGTCGGCAGCCTCCTGCTCCGTGTTCGCGACCAGCGCGTCGGACTCGGCGACCACCTGCTCCTCGCCGATGATCCGGCCCTGCGGCTCCGGGGCGTCCCCCGGCGCGAGGGAGGCGTTCTTCACGCGCGCCATGGTGTGCATGGTGTGCACCAGCGGCACGTCCCAGCGCTCCGCAGCGATCCAGCCCACCTGGCCCGAGAGCCAGTAGTGCGTGTGCAGCACGTCGTACCAGCCCTCGGGGCGGTGCGCCTCGGCGCGCAGCACGCCCGCGGCGAAGGCGCACAGCTGCCCCGGCAGGTCGTTCTTGTCCAGCCCCTCGTACGGCCCGGCGGCCACGTGCACCACGCGGACGCCGGGTTCGGCGTCGGTCACCTTGGGCTGGGCCGACGTCGTCGCCCGGGTGTAGATCTCCACCTGCGCGCCCCGGCGGGCCAGCGCCTTCGACAGCTCCAGCACGTACACGTTCATGCCGCCGGCGTCGCCCGTGCCGGGCTGCTCCAGCGGTGACGTGTGCACGGAGACCATCGCGATCCGGAGCGGACGAGGGGCGTCCGGCTCCACGAGACCGGGCGGCAGGCTGTCGCGCATCACGCCTCCAGGACGCACGCGGGCACGGGCAGCTCCAGCCGGTCGGTGATCTCGCCCTGGCCCGACGCGCGGTCGAGCCGGACCGCCACGAGCTCGTCCGTGTTCTGCGCGGCCACGACCAGCAGCTCGCCGTCGGCCAGGACCGCGTGGTGGCGCGGCCAGGCGCCGGCGCCGAGGTCGACGTCGGCGACGTTCTCGATCGTCAGGTGGCCTGCGCGGCCGGACGGCCCCGCTGCGTCGTCCGCCGCGCGCACCCGGAGCACCGCCAGGACGTCCGGGCCCCGGACGCCCACGTGCACGAGGTCGCCGGCGACGGTGATGTGCGAGGGGTACCCGGGGGCGCCGTCGGGCAGGGTGCGGGCGGTGATCGCCACCGAGCCGACGTGCTCCAGGCGGCCCGGGCCCGCGGGGACCAGCACGTGCAGGCGGCAGTCCAGCTCACCGGCGAGCAGGATCGTGCCGTCGGGCAGCTCGACCAGGTGGCGGGGTCCTGTACCGGGCGGCAGGACGGCGGCGATCTCGCCGGCCGCCGGGCCGGAACCGTCCAGCGGGTAGGTGCGCAGCTCGTCGGTGCCGAGGTCGGCCACGAGCACGCGGTCGCCCCACAGGTGCACGAAGTGGGCGTGCGAACCCTCCTGCCGGTCCGTCACCGGACCCGTCCCCTCGTGCGGGAAGGTGCGGGCCTCCCCCGACACCCCGGAGTCGGTCATGGGCACCACGGCGGCGACGCCGTCGCCGTAGTTGGCGACCCAGGCCGCGGACCCGGTCGCGACGACGTGGCACGGGCTCGCACCACCCGAGACGGCCGTGCCCGCGAGGGCGAGCGAGCCGCCGTCCGACACGTGGAACGACGTGAGCAGGCCCGGCTCGGTCTCGCCGACCGCCAGGAGCGTGCGCCCCGACGGGTCGAGCGCGAGGAACGAGGGCGAGGCGACCGGGGCGGCGAGCCCGGCGCCCGCGAACCGTCCGGCCGTGTCGATCTCGGCGCGCCAGACGCCCTCACCGGTACCCGGCTCGGCCCCGGCCTTCGGATAGGTGCCGATCCACAGGGCGGTGGTGGGGTTGCTCATGCGAGCAGCCTAATGACGTCCGACGGGTGCTCCGGCCGGGAAAGCACGGCGCCCCGGCCGCCCCTCGTCGAGGGGTGCCGGGGCGCGATGTGCCGTCGTGAGTACGTCGGCGTCAGCCGTTCGCCTTCGCGTAGGCGTCCTGCACCTCGGCCGAGATGCGCCCACGGTCGCTGACCGTGTAGCCGTTGGCCTTGGCCCATTCACGCACCGCTGCGGTGTCGCTTCCGGAACGGGACCGGCGCGTGGTGGCGGTCCGCGCAACAGCGGACTTCACCTTGCGAGCGTGGCCGACCCACGAAGCGAGCGAATCACGCAGCTGGGCCGCGTGCTCGGCATTGAGGTCGATCTCGTAGGAGACGCCGTCGAGGCCGAAGTTCACGGTCTCGTCGGCGGCACCGCCATCGATGTCGTCTTCGAGAACAAGCTGAACCTTCTGAACCATACGGGTACTTCCCTTCCGCGCCACAAATTCCGGGGTTAGTTCGCGAGCATGCCGCACTCAATATTGACATGTCAATAATGAGCATGTGACACCGATCACGAAAACTTCACCCGGGTTCGTGAAGTGCGCGGATTTGATCCGCGAAGGCCCGTGCGGATAACCTCACCCGCGCGGATCAGTGCGAAGCGGAATTCCTGGTGTTTTCCGTCGTCGCCGTCATGCCCTCGCGATCCATTCGCTCGAGAGCCTCACGCTCGTGACGGTCCGCCCGGAGGATCTTTCGCATCGCAAACCAGAACAACAGGCCGACCCCGACCGAGGGCGTCAGCCCCGCGAGCACCGCAAGCGTCGTATCCATCACAAGATCCTCACATACTCGTCTGCGCGGCCGAAATCCTCAGGCCTGCGGCTTCACCAGCGGGAAAAGGATGGTCTCCCGGATACCCTGGCCCGTCAGGGCCATGAGCAGACGGTCGATGCCCATGCCCATTCCGCCCGAAGGGGGCATCGCGAATTCCATCGCGGTCAGGAAATCCTCGTCGAGCAGCATGGCCTCGTCATCGCCTGCCGCAGCCATCCTGGCCTGCGCCTCGAAGCGCTGGCGCTGGACCACGGGGTCGACCAGCTCGGAATAGCCCGTGGCCAGCTCGAAGCCGCGCACGTACAGGTCCCACTTCTCGACCTGGCCCTTTTCCGAGCGGTGGTCGCGCGTGAGCGGCGACGTCTCGACCGGGAAATCCCGGACGAACGTCGGTGCCGTCAGGTGGTCGCCCACCCGGTGCTCCCAGAGCGTCTCGACGAGCTTTCCGTGATTCAGGATCTTCTTGTTGCCGACCTCGACATCGAGCCGCTCGGCGATCTTCTCGAGCTCCTCGACGGAGGTGTCGGCGGTGATCTCCTCGCCCAGGCTTTCGGAGAGCGTGTCGTACATCCGCAGATTTGCCCATTCCCCGCCCAGGTCGTACTCGGAACCGTCGGGAAGGGTCACCAGCGTGGTACCGAGAACGTCCTGCGCCGCCGTCTGCACCAGATCCTGGGTGAGCGCGCCGATGGTGTTGTAATCGCCGTAGGCCTCGTACGCCTCCAGCATCGCGAACTCCGGCGAGTGCGACGAGTCCGCGCCCTCGTTACGGAAGTTACGGTTGATCTCGAAAACCTTCTCGACGCCGCCGACGACCGCCTTCTTCAGGAAGATCTCCGGCGCGATCCGCAGGAAGAGCTCCAGGTCGTACGCATTCATGTGCGTCGAGAAAGGGCGCGCCGTGGCGCCGGAGGCAATGGTCTGCAGCATGGGCGTCTCGACCTCGAGAAAGCTGCGCCGATAGAAGTTCTCCCGCAGGGAACGCACCACGCCGGAACGCAGGCGCACCATGTCGCGGGCCGCGGGCCGCGCGATGAGGTCCACGTACCGCTGGCGGACCCGCGCCTCCTCCGACAGGTCCTTGTGCAGCACCGGGAGCGGCCGCAGGGACTTGGCCGCCATGCGCCACTCGTCGGCGAAGATGCTCAGCTCGCCCCGCCGCGACGCACCGACGCGGCCGTGCAGGAAGAGGTGGTCGCCCAGGTCGACGTCGGACTTGAAGGCGGCCAGCGCCTCCTCGCCGAGCACGGCCAGGCTCAGCATGCCCTGGAGGCGGTTGCCCTCGCCGTCCTGCAGCGTGACGAAGCACAGCTTGCCGCCGATGCGGATGAACACGACGCGGCCGGCCACGCCGACGACGTCGTCCGTCTCCTGGCCCGCCTCGAGGTGCCCGTACTTCTCGCGGACGTCCGCGATCGTGTCGGTGACCGGAACGCTGACCGGGTAGGCCTCGGTGCCCTGCGCCAGGAGGCGCTCACGCTTCTCGCGCCGGATCCGCAGCTGCTCGGGCAGGTCGTCGGTCGGCGGGGTCGCGGCGTTCTCGGCAGCGGGGTTCTCGGTCGTCACGGAGGCGATTCTATCGGTGCGCATCACCCACCGAGTTCTCTTTATCCGCCCGGTTGGACACACCGGACCGGGCGGATATCCCGGAATCCCGGAGAAAAAGGATCAGGCGCGCAGGTCCAGGGCCAGGTCCAGGATGGGCGCGCTGTGCGTCAGCGCGCCCACCGACAGGAAGTCCACGCCCGTGGCGGCGACGTCCCGCGCCTTGTCGAGCATCAGGTTGCCGGTCGCCTCGAGCTCGACGTGCGCCGGGACGCCGTCCTTCCCCTCCCGCTCCCGGACGGCGGCGACCGTCTCTGCGAGCCGGGCCGGCTCCATGTTGTCGAGCAGCAGGAAGTCCGCACCCGAGGCCAGGGCCTCCAGCGCCTGGGCCGTCGTGTCGGCCTCGACCTGGATCTGGACGTCGGGGAACATCTCGCGGACCGCGCGGATCGCCGCGGCGACCGAGCCGGCCGCGACCACGTGGTTGTCCTTGACCATGGCCACGTCGTACAGGCCCATGCGCTTGTTGGTGCCGCCGCCCGCGCGCACGGCGTACTTCTGCAGGGCGCGCAGGCCCGGCGTCGTCTTGCGGGTGTCGAGCACCTGGGCGCCCGTGCCCTCCAGCTCCCGGGCGAACGCGCGCGTGGCGGTCGCGACGCCGGAGGCACGGCTGGCCAGGTTGAGCAGGGTGCGCTCGGCCACGAGCAGCACCTGGGTGCGGCCCTCCAGACTGGCAAGCACCTGGCCCGCGGCCACGGCGTCGCCGTCCTGCGCGTGGAAGAGGACCTCCGGGGCCGGGAGGCCGAGCCTGGCCGCCACCTGGTCCAGCACCTCTGCGACTGCGACGAGCCCTGCCACCACGCCGTCCTCGCGCGCCACGAGGTCGGCCACCCCCGCGGCCGACGGCGGGATGGTCGCCTGCGAGGTCACGTCCCGGCCCGGGTCGGGACCCAGGTCCTCGTCGAGGGCGACCTCGACCGTGCGGGCGACCCAGGCGGGGTCGAGACCGGGGGTGACCGTGGAGGCGGCGGCGAAGACGGGGAGGGTGCTCACGGGGTCACCGTATCCGGCGGGCGGCCGCTGCCGTCCGCATCGACGAGCGACTGGAGCGCCCGCTGGGAGTCGGTGAGGTACCGGTCCAGGTCGGCCGCCGCACCTTCCGGGTCACCACCCGCAAACCGGCGCAGCAGGCCGGCGTTGCGGTCCACGAAGCCGTCGAAGAACGCACCGTCGTCGCCCAGCAGCCCGAACGACAGGCGCAGCTCCGCCGAGAGGTTCGCGTGGAGCCGGTCGAGACGCGGGCTGCCCGCGAGCGCCACGATCCCCGCGTGGAACCGCATGTTCGCGGCGGCGATGTCGCGCCAGTCCCCGCCGAGGCGGGCAGCGAGGGCCGCGTCGACGGCGTCGCGCATGGCACGGGCCCCCGGGTGCGCCGGATCGCCCGCGGCGAGCGCCGGCACCTCAATGAGCCGCCGGACCCGGTAGATGTCGACGATGTCGGCCAGGGCAGGTCGTGCGACCGCGACGCCGGCATTCGGCCGACGAACCAGGAGGCCCTCGTGGACCAGGATCCGGAAGGCCTCGCGCAGGGTGTTACGCGAGACCTCGAGCGACTCGCTCACCGACTGCTCCGAAAGGCGCTGTCCGGGGGTCAGTCTGCCGGTGACGATGAGCTCGCGGATGGCGTCTGCGCTCCGTTCGGCGCGGTCCGGCTTCACGGGCCCAGTCTATGTAACCCGTGAAGCCGGGCGAGGTCAGTCGACCGTGTCCGCGACAGCGTGCACCAGGTTGGCCCCCTGGGTGACGATCGCGGTGCGCCAGGCGTCGAACGTCGGGTCGGTCACGGCGAAGTCGGTCTCGAAGTGCTGCATGTCCGGGGTGTGGATGTGTCCGGCCGGGATGTCGAGTCCGGCCCGGTCGCGCAGGAGCGTGTTGCGGTAGGCGCTCTCGTTCGAGAGGTAGTTGCCGCCGCCCCCGCTGTAGGAGCAGGAACCCTCGGCCGGCGGCACGGGCGGCGTCGCGGGCGGGTAGGTCACCGGCGGCGGGTTGTTGAAGGTCTCCCGCACGGGTGAGGCGCAGTCGGGGAACTGCGTGTAGTTGGTGTGCCAGACGACGCCGAACGCCTCGGACTCGTCGGGCCAGGTGTCCCCCGGCGGCCGCGGCACGTCCGCGCCGGTGTCGGCCGCGATCATCTCGGCGACCGGCAGGGTCGCCGTGGTCCACTGCGGCGGGTCGGTGAGCCCGTCCCCGCCGCCCCAGCGGTCGACGACCTGGATGTTGCAGCCGCGGTTGTCGATCGCGAGCTGCGGCACGCCGCCCAGGGTGGGGCACGGCGCGGTGCGGTCGTTGCCCAGTGAGACGCCGTGGTACCTGCTGTTCCACTGCTCCAGGTTGAACTGCGCGCCGCCGGCCTGGCTCACGGTGATGGACGCGTCCACCTGTCGGGGTCCGGGCTCCATGAACGGGCCGACGGTGTCCTCCAGGTAGCCCCGCTCGAACTCGGGGTAGCTCACGGGCAACGTGTAGGCCTCGATGTAGGCGGTCCGGCCGTCGTCCGTGCGGTAGGTGGTGCCGTCCAGCGCGAGCGCCGTGGCGCCGGACGGGTTGCCGTGGCGGATGTTGTTGCCGACCGTGCCCGGCGCGGACCCGGTGGTGCCGCCGTCGAGCGTGTAGACGTCGAACCCGCTGACGAGCACGCGCACCTTGTCCCGGCCGCGCGGGAGGTCGATGTCGTCCATGCCGCGGGCGGCCTTCTCGAACGTCTCGACGAGCCCGGTGCGCTCCTCGTCGGTGAGGCCGCCGCGGGGGTCCCACTGGCGGAGGGCGGCCATGCCCTCGACCCGGGTCCAGTACAGCGGGCGGTCGTCGCTCGCGGGCAGGTCGCCGCGCACGGCGCCGTGGCCCTGGGCCCTGCGGACGGCGGCGTCCCAGAGAGCCTGGCCCGAGCGCTGGGCGAGCCGCGTCGCGGCGTCGAGCGTGCGGGTGCGGCACAGGGCCTCGGTGAGCGACGCGGTGTACCCGCCGAACCCGCCGCCCTCGATGATCGTGCGGGCGTAGGTCGCGCCGGCGGCGACGGTGGGGTCGGCGGCGTCGGGCAGGTAGGCGGCGAGGCGGCTCTCCTCGCCCGACAGCGGGATGGTCGGGTCGAGGCAGCCGGCGGCCGGCGGTGCGGCGGCCGGGCCCTCCTGTGCGACGGCCGGTCCGGCCAGTGCGGTGGTGGCGCAGAGCGCGAGGGCGGCAGCGCCCGCTCGCACCCTGGTACGTGGTCTCGGCATGGTGGATCCCTTCTCCCCTGGGAAGTGGTCGCCACCGACGCTAGAGGTTCGTTGAACAATTCGACAGGGCTGCGCCCGTAAACCTCTCGCGTCCTCGGCCGGGCCCCAGCTTTGGAGCCGTGTCATGATCGACAAGATCTCGCAATACGGGTGAAACAACCAATCGAGACCATCCTGACTGTTGAACAATCCGGCTCACCACAACAACCAGGAGGACGTCATGTCCGACACGAGCCACGAGCCCACGACCACATCGGACCGAACCTCGTCGGGCGATACGCCTGTGGACGTCCGGCAGTTCGCCTCGGCCCGACGTCGCTCCCTGCTGGGTGCGCTGTTCCTCATGGCGACCTCGGCCATCGGACCGGGCTTCATCACCCAGACCGCCACGTTCACCCAACAGCTCGGCGCGGCGTTCGCGTTCGGGATCCTGGCCTCGATCCTGCTGGACCTGGCCGTCCAGATGAACGTCTGGCGCATGATCACGCTGACGGGCAAGCGCGCGAGCGTGCTCGCCAACGAGGCGCTGCCGGGCAGCGGCTACCTCCTCGCCGTCCTCATCGTCTTCGGCGGCCTCATCTTCAACATCGGCAACACCGCCGGTGCCGGACTCGGCCTGAACGCGCTGTTCGGCCTGGACCCGCGGATCGGCGGGGCGATCAGCGCCGTCATCGCGATCGCGATCTTCCTGGCCAAGCGCGCGGGGGCCGTCGTCGACCGGGTGGTCGTCGTCGCCGGGCTCGTCATGATCGTGCTCACCGTGATCGTCGCGATCCTCTCGAAGCCGCCCGTGGGCGACGCCCTGCGTCAGACGGTGCTGCCCGACACCATCGACTTCGCCACGATCACGACGATCGTGGGCGGCACCGTGGGCGGCTACATCACCTACGCGGGCGCACACAAGCTGCTCGACTCCGGCACCACCGGCCCCGAGCACATCACCGAGGTCAACCGCGCCGCCGTCAGCGGCATCCTCGTGACCGGGATCATGCGGTACGTGCTGTTCCTGGCCATCCTCGGCGTCGTCGCCTCCGGCGTCGTGCTCGACGTGGCCGGCAACCCCGCCGCCGATGCGTTCTCCGCCGCCGCGGGCGAGACCGGTCTGCGCATCTTCGGCGCCGTGTTCTGGATCGCCGCCATCACGAGCGTCATCGGGTCGGCCTACACGTCCGTCTCGTTCCTGCCCGTGTTCTCCGCCAGGATCACCGGGCGGGTCGCCGACCTGTGGACGGTGGGCTTCATCGTCGTCTCGCTCGCGGTCTACCTGCTGGTGGGTACGGCGCCGGCCACCCTGCTCGTGTTCGTGGGCGGTGTGAACGGCCTCATCCTGCCCATCGGGCTGACCCTGTTCATGTACATCGGCTGGTTCCGCGGCTCGCTCCTCGGCAAGGCCCGGTACCCGCGCTGGCTCCTGGTGGTCGGCACCCTGGCCACCGTGGTCACCTGGTACATGGCGGTCAACGCGGTGGGCCCGATCTTCGACCTGCTGTCCGCCTGAGCCTCCGGACCGGGCCGCCCGCCCCACGAAAGGAACGCACCATGAGCGCCGTCGACCTGAACAGCGACCTCGGCGAGGGATTCGGCCGCTGGAGCCTCGGCGACGACGAACAGATGCTCGGCATCGTCTCCAGCGCCAACATCGCCTGCGGGTTCCACGCCGGTGACCCGGCGTCGATCCGGAGCACCGTACGGTCTGCCGTGGCCCATGGCGTCGCTGTCGGCGCGCACGTGGGCTACCGCGACCTGGCCGGGTTCGGACGGCGGAACATGGACGTGCCCGACGACGAGCTGGAGGCCGACATCGTCTACCAGATCGGTGCGCTGCGTGGCCTGGCCGACGCCGAGGGCGCCGTCGTCACCTACGTGAAGCCGCACGGCGCGCTCTACAACACGGCGGCGGTGGACGAACGGGTCGCCCAGGCCGTCGCCGCAGCCGTCGCCGCCGTCGACCCCCGGCTCGTGCTGCTGGGCCTGCCCGGGAGCGTGGCCCTCGCGGCGGGCGAGGCCGCAGGGCTCACCACCGCCACGGAGGCCTTCGCCGACCGCGCGTACACCCCGGAGGGCCGCCTGGTCTCCCGGCGCGAGCCCGGCGCGGTGCTGCACGACGCCGACGACGTGGCGCGCCGGATGCTCCGCCTCGTCACGGAGGGCGTGGTGACCGCCGTCGACGGCTCCGACGTCGTGGTCCGCGCGGACTCGGTATGCGTGCACGGTGACTCTCCTGGCGCGGTCGCGATGGCCCGCCGGATCCGCGAGGTGTTCGACGCCGAAGGAATCGAGCTAGCCGCCTTCGCCCCGTCGGCGGGCACCGGCACACCGGCATGATGCGCGTGCTGACCGCCCGGGACGACGCACTCCTGGTCGAGCTCGACGACCTTGACCAGGCAGTCGCGCTGTACGAGTCTCTGCTGGCCGACCCGGTTCGCGGCGTCGGGACACCCGTGCCCGGGGCGCGGACCCTGCTTGTGCCGTTCCGCCAGTCGGCGATCACGGCACGGGACCTGGCCGCCGAGCTGCGGACGCGGCCGTTGGAGCGCGGCACCCGGAGTGCGGCCCGCACGGTCGAGATCCCCGTGCTGTACGACGGCGCGGATCTCGCCGAGGCCGCCGCGCTGCTCGGATGGAGCACCGACGAGCTGGTCCGGCGGCACTCGGCGGCGGCCTGGACCGTGGGCTTTGTCGGCTTCGCGCCGGGGTTCGCCTACCTGACCAGCGACGACCCTGAGCTGGTGGTCCCGCGACGGACGACTCCGCGCACCCAGGTGCCCGCAGGGTCGGTGGCCCTCGCCGGCCCGTACAGCGGCGTCTACCCGCGTCAAAGCCCGGGGGGCTGGCAGCTGCTGGGCCGCACCGACGCACCGGTCTGGGACGTGACCCGCGAGCGCCCGGCGCTGATGCTCCCGGGCGACGCGGTCCGCTTCACACCGACCGACACCCTGTCCGACCAGGCCGCATCTCCGACTACGACCGGTGTTGACCACAGCAGTTGCTGCCACAGCGGCCCGACTGCCGGCAGCAACCGCTGTGGTCAACACCTCGGGCTCGAGGTCGTGAGCCCCGGGGTACAGGCAGTCGTGCAGGATCTCGGGCGGGCCGGGTCCGAGGGGGCCGGGGTCTCGGCGTCGGGCGCGCTGGACCGGCCGAGCCTGCGTGCTGCCAATCGAGCCGTCGGCAACCCCGCGGACGCCGCCGTCGTGGAGTCGGTGGGCGGGCTGCGGCTGCGTGCCCATGGCCCGCAGGTGCTCGCGGTGACCGGCGCGGTGGGTGACGTCCTGGTGCTGCCGGTGAGCCCCGGGTCAGCAGGTCGCCGGCCCCGACGCGGCGAGCCGTTCGCCCTGGACGACGGCGACGAGCTCCGGCTCACCGCGCCCACCCGCGGCGTGCGAGCCTACGTCGCCGTGCGCGGCGGGATCGATGTCCCGCCGGTGCTCGGCAGCCGGGCCACCGACGTGCTGGCCGGGCTGGGTCCCGATCCGCTCGGCGCGGGCGACGTGCTGCCGGTGGTTGCGCCGGACCGTGGCCTGCCCGCTGCCGCGTCACCGCTCCCGCGAGTACCGGGCGGGACGGGAACGGCGGACGATCTACCGGCACCTGGTGAGACCACGGTGCTGACCATCGTGCTCGGCCCGCGCGACGACTGGTTCGAGACCGCGGCGATCGACCTGCTGACCGGGCAGGACTGGCTCGTGACACCCCGCTCCAACCGGATCGGGCTGCGCCTGGCCGGCGAGCCGCTCACCCGGCTACCGAAGCGGCGGGACACCGAGCTGCCGAGCGAGGGCTGCGTCACCGGTGCGATCCAGGTGCCGCCGGACGGTCTACCCGTCCTCTTCCTGGCCGACCACCCACTGACCGGCGGATATCCCGTGGTCGGGGCCGTCACCGCCGACCACGTCCCGCTCGCCGGGCAGCTACCCGCGGGCGCTCGTGTGCGCTTCGCGATCCGGAACCAGCCAGGAGGCACCTCATGATCCGCACCGTCCTCGTCGCCAACCGAGGCGAGATCGCGGTCCGGGTGATCCGCGCCTGCGCCGACCTGGGCATCCGGTCCGTGGCCGTCTACGCCGACGGAGACGCGGACGCCGTGCACGTACGTCTCGCCGACGAGGCATGGGCCCTGGACGGGCGCACCGCCGCCGAGACGTACCTGGCCGTGGACAAGCTGCTCGACGTCGCACGCCGCTCCGGCGCGGATGCCGTCCACCCCGGGTACGGGTTCCTGTCCGAGCGGGCGGCCGCGGCCCGGGCGGTCGAGGAGGCGGGGCTGGTCTGGGCGGGGCCGTCCTCGGGCACCATCGAGCTGCTCGGCGACAAGATCGCGGCCCGCGACCTCGCCCGGAAGGTCGGCGCACCGCTCGTCCCGGGCTCGGACGGCCCGGTGGCCGACGCCGCGTCCGCGCTGGCGTTCGCCGAGGAGCACGGGCTGCCGCTGGCGATCAAGGCGGCGCACGGCGGCGGCGGGCGGGGCATGCGGGTCGCCCGCACCCTGGAGGAGGTGCCCGAGCTGTTCGAGGCAGCGCGGCGTGAGGCCGAGGCGGCGTTCGGGCGCGGCGAGTGCTTCGTCGAACGGTTCCTGGACCGCCCCCGGCACGTGGAGGCCCAGGTCATCGCGGACGACCACGGGCACGTGGTGGTGGCGGGCACCCGTGACTGCTCCCTGCAGCGCCGCAACCAGAAGCTGGTGGAGGAGGCACCCGCGCCGTACCTGGACGACGCCGTGCGCACACGGGTGCACGAGTCGGCGCGCGACCTCTGCGCCGCCGCCGGGTACCGGAGCGCCGGGACGGTGGAGTTCCTGCTCGGGGCGGACGGCACGCTCTCGTTCCTGGAGGTGAACACCCGGCTCCAGGTGGAGCACCCGGTGACCGAGGAGACCACGGGGCTGGACCTCGTGGCCGAGCAGCTCCGCGTCGCGAGCGGCCTCCCTCTCTCCGTGACCGAGGACCCAACACCGAGCGGACACGCGATCGAGCTGCGGCTCAACGCCGAGGACCCGGCGCGCGGCTTCCTGCCCGGCCCGGGGCGCATCGAACAATTCGTCGCACCGGCCGGCCCCGGTGTCCGGGTGGACGCCGGAGTCGAATCGGGGTCGGTGATCCCCGGCGAGTTCGACTCGTTGTTCGCGAAGGTGATCGTGTGGGGGCCGACCCGTGAGGCGGCGCTCGCCCGGGCTCACCGAGCCGTGTCCGAGACCGTGGTGGAGGGGGTGCCGACCGTGCTTCCGTTCCACCGCGCGGTGCTGACGGACCCCGCGTTCACCGGGGCAGGAGAGCGTGGCTTCGCCGTCCACACCCAGTGGATAGAGACGGAGCTGCTCTCGTCGATCGACCCGCAGTCGCTCGCCGCACCAGTCGCCGAGCCGGGGGTCGTCGAGACCTGGGTCGAGATCGACGGCCGGCGGCACCGGGTACGGACCCCGGGCGGAGCGGGTCTCGTGCTACCGGGACAGGGCGCGGGCGGAACTGCGGACAGCGGCGGCACGGCGGGTGCCGGCGGCGCGGACTACAGCGCCGCGGACGACGGGCGAGAGCCGCTGTTCGCGGCTATGAGCGGCACCCTCCTGCGCTGGCTGGTGGCCGACGGCGAGCGGGTCACCGACGGCCAGCCGGTCGCCGTCGTCGAGGCCATGAAGATGGAGTCCCAGCTCGTGGCCGAGGCCGCGGGGGTGCTGCACCAGGAGGCCACGGAGGGCGCGCAGGTCACGCCGGCAACCCCGATAGCTCACATCAGCACTGACCTGAGTTCAGCAGGCCACAGCTGACCATTACCTGCGCGGAAACGGTCGGCTACGGCCTGCTGAACGAGAGTCAGTCCCTGCTGGGAAGCTGCGAGGGGGACGCGGTCAGCACCCCGTCGTCGTCCAGCCGCACCCGCACCCGGCGCCGCCAGGCGTCGTCCGGCCGCGGGAAGTCCGTGCGGTAGTGGCCGCCGCGGGTCTCCTCGCGCAGCCACGCCGCCCGGGTCAGCGCGCGGGCGACCATGTGCACGTTGGTGGTCTCCCACTCCGCGGCCTGGGGCTCGGCCACGACGTCGGCCGCCCGGTGCGCGTCGGCGCGCACGGCGCCGAGCCGTTCGTCGACCTCGGCCAGGGACCGGGCCGACCGGATCACGCCCGCCCCGGCGGACGCGACCTTCTGGATCCGGGACCGGGCCGCGGCCGCGACGAGCGCCGAACCGCCCGGCCGTTCGAGCGGCTCGTCCTGCTTCAGCTCGCCCGCGTCGGACCGCGCCACGATGTCCCGCGCCGCGCGCGAGGCGAACACGATGCCCTCGAGCAGCGAGTTCGACGCGAGCCGGTTGGCCCCGTGCACACCGGTGCACGCGACCTCGCCGACCGCGTACAGCCCGTCCACCGAGGACCGCCCGTCGAGGTCGGTCACCACGCCGCCCGAGTGGTAGTGCTGGGCGGGCGCCACGGGCACCGGCTCCTCGGACCAGTCGATGCCGGCCTGCAGCAGCCGCGCGTTGATCGTGGGGAACCGCGTGCGCAGGAACTCCCGGCCGAGGTGGCGGGCGTCGAGCAGCACGTTGTCGGCGCCGGTGGCGGCCATCTGCCGCACGATCGCGTGCGCGACGACGTCCCGCGGCGCCAGCTCGGCCATCTCGTGCACGCCCGGCATGAAGCGGTGCCCGTTGACGTCGAGCAGCAGCGCGCCCTCGCCGCGCACGGCCTCCGAGATGAGCGGGAGCTGCCCCTTGGCGCCCGAGCCGAGCCACAGGACCGTCGGGTGGAACTGCACGAACTCCAGGTCGCCCAGCACCGCACCCGCCCTCAGGGCGGCGGCGATCCCGTCGCCGGTCGCGCCCGCCGGGTTGGTGGAGGACCGGAACACCTGCCCGATCCCACCGGTCGCCAGCACGACGGCGGGGGCCAGGACGGCGCCGACGCCGTCGCGCGAGCCCGTGCCCCGCACGTGCAGGGTCACGCCGCAGGCGCGCCCGCCCGCCGTGGTCAGCACGTCCAGCACGAGCGCGTTCTCGACCACCTCGATGCCCGGGTCGTGCCGCACGGCCTCGATCTGCGCGACCAGCGCGCGGGAGATCTCCGCGCCCGTGGCGTCGCCGCCGGCGTGCGCGATGCGGTCGGCGTGGTGGCCGCCCTCGCGCCCCAGGGCGATGTCGCCGTCGGCCGACTTGTCGAAGACGGCGCCGCGCGCCACGAGCTCGCGGACCCGCTCGGGGCCCTCGGTGACCAGCACCTGCACGGCAGCCGGGTCGGACAGGCCGCCACCGGCGGCGAGCGTGTCCGCCAGGTGCGCCTCGGGCGAGTCCGACGGGTCGAGCGCCGCGGCGATGCCGCCCTGCGCCCACACGGTCGAGCCGGAGGACAGCTCGCCCTTGGTCACCAGCACCACGCGCGGCACGCGCGTGCGCAGCTCCAGCGCCGCCGTCAGGCCCGCGATCCCCGAGCCGACGACGATGGCGTCGGCCTCGACGGTCCAGCCGGGCGCGGGAGCCGCGAGGGACCGCGCCAGCCGCGGCCCCGGTCCGGGCGTGGTGCTCACGCCCGGCCCGACGCCGTGCGCACCAGGCCTGCGTGCTGGAACGGCTCGATCGGCAGGCCGCTCTCCTCCAGCCCGTAGCCGTCGGGCACGTGCCCGGGCTCGTCGTTGATCTCGACGATGCGGTTGTCCCCGTCGACGAACACGACGTGCGGCAGGAACGTGCGCGCGTCGTGGTCCGAGAGCATGCCGTAGCCGATGAGGATGACGACGTCGCCCGGGCTGACCAGGTGGGCGGCCGCGCCGTTGATGCAGATCTGGCCGGAGCCGGGCTCGCCGGGGATCACGTAGGTGGTCAGCCGGGCGCCGTTGGTCACGTCGACCACGTCGACCTGCTGGCCGGGCACGAGGTCGGCGGCGTCGAGCAGGTCGGCGTCCACGGTGATGGAACCGACGTAGTGCAGGTCCGCCTGCGTCACGGTGGCGCGGTGGATCTTGGAGATCATCATCGGCCGCTGCAGCGAGGCGGGGCGGCCGACGGGCGGACGGTGCTCGGTGGTGCTCATGGTGTTACCTCTGGACCTCGGGCGGGACCTCGACGGCCTGGTTGTCGATCAGTCGGGTGGAACCCACCCGTGCGGCCACGAGCAGCAGCGCGGGGCCGGAGAAGTCGTCGGTGACCGCGTCCACGGTCACCGGATCGACGAGCGCCAGGTAGTCGACCACGACGCCGTCGGCGCCGTCCAGCACTTCGCGCGCGTCGTTGATCACACCCGGGGCCCCGCGGTCCGCGGCCGCCGCCCCCGCCCGCAGCGCGCGCGACAGCGCCAGGGCCTGCTCGCGCTCCTCCGGCGAGAGGTAGGCGTTGCGCGAGGACAGGGCCAGGCCGTCGCCCTCGCGCACGGTCGGCACGCCCACCACCTCGACCGGCACCTCCAGGTCGCGCACCATGCGGCGCACGGCCAGGAGCTGCTGGGCGTCCTTCTCGCCGAACAGCGCGATGTCGGGCCGCACCAGGTGCATCAGCTTGAGCACCACGGTGAGCACGCCGTCCAGGTGCCCGGGGCGGGACGCGCCCTCCAGCACCTCCCCGATCCGCCCGGCGGACACCCGCACCACGGGGTCGCCGTCCGGGTAGACGACGTCGGGCGTGGGCGCGAAGACGACGTCGGCCCCGACGCCGGCCAGCTTCGCGACGTCGCCGTCCAGGTCGCGCGGGTACTTCTCCAGGTCCTCGCCCGTCCCAAACTGGAGCGGGTTGACGAAGATGGTGACGACCACCTGGCCGTTCGGCCCGGCCTCCGTGCGCGCCCGGCGCACGAGCTCCAGGTGGCCCTCGTGGAGCGCGCCCATGGTCATGACGACGGCGCGCTGCCCCGGACCGGCGTCGGCACCCTCCACTGATCCGGTGAGGGCCCAGCGCATCTGCGCGTCCTGCAGCTCGGGGCGGGTGCGGACCACGAGCGGCGTGCGCTGCGCGGTCCCCGCACCGGACGGGGTCGTGGTCATGATGTCTTCCTTCCGGCGTGCGACTCCCCGCTGGCGCCGTCCAGCGCGTCCAGCAGGGCCTGTGCGGCGGTGTCGCCGATGCGGTGGCTCGCCAGCGCGCGGCGCGTGGCCCCGCGGGCGAGCTCGGTGTAGCTGTCGGGGATGTCGGTGGCGCCGCTGGCGGCGGCCAGCGCGCTCAGCTCGGTCAGGTGGCTGCGCACGGTGCCGACGTCGCCCCGGGAGACCGGTCCGGTGAGCGCGGAGATGGCGCCCGGACCGACTCCGTCGCGCGCGTCCGCCGACCGCGTGGCCTGCTCCAGGGCCGCCGACAGCAGCGGCGCGAGCACCCGCCCCGGCAGCTCGACGCCGGCTGCCTCCAGCGCCTGCGCGGCCTGCGCGACGAGCACCACGAGGTGGTTCGCGCCGTGCGCGAGGGCCGCGTGGTACAGCGGGCGCGCCTGCTCGTCCACGACCACGGGCTCGCCGCCGATCTCGACCACGAGCGCCTGCCCGATGGGCAGCACGGGCGCGGGCGCGGTCACCGCGAACGTGCAGCCCTCCAGGCGCGCCAGGTCCAGGCTGGTCCCGGTGAACGTCATGGCGGGGTGGATCGCGAGCGGGATCGCGCCGCCCAGCCGGGCGGGCTCCAGGACACCGGTCCCGTAGCGGCCCGACGTGTGGATCGCGAGCTGGCCCGGCTGCCAGGCGCCGGTGTCGGCGAGGCCGGAGACCAGGGGGCCCAGGGCGTCGTCGGGCACCGCGAGCAGGACCAGCTCGGCCCGCTCCACGACGTCGGGCACCTCGAGGTTGGGGACGCCGGGCAGGAGCGTCTCGATGCGCTCCCGGGAGTCCTCCGAGATGCCGCTCGCGCCGACCACGGCGTGTCCCGCGGCCCGCAGCGCGTTGGCGAGCACCGCGCCCACGCGCCCCGCGCCCACCACACCGACGCCCAGCCTGCCGGGCCGGCGGCCCGCCTCGTCGGGGTCACTCAACGGTCACTCCCCCTGTCGTTCCATCCATCGTTCGGGGCCCGCCGCCGCACGCGCGGTGCGCGCACGCCGGGCCTGCTCGGTCATCAGCAGCGCCGCGTCGGCGGCCTCGAGATGCGGCACCTCGGGGTGCACCGGGCCCTCCGTGGAGTGCACCTGGAACGACGCCACGCCCAGCCGGCGCTGCCACGGCCCCTGGCTCACGGCCAGGGACTGCGTCCGCTCGTGCGGTACGACGTCCAGCACCTTCACCACGCGGCCCCGGCGCAGCAGCAGCGCGCGGCCGGTCACGGTGAACCCGTTGCGGCGCCACGCCACCGGGTCCAGTATGCGGGTCCGCCGGGGCGCCGTGACGTAGGCGCTCTCCGTGCGGGAGTCGCCGTCCAGGCCCGCGTCCAGGACGCGGCGCGGCTCGTCGACGCCGAGGTCGGGCAGCACGAGGGAGAGCACGGTCAGCGCCTCCTCGCGGGTGCCGACCGGGAGCAGCACGCTGTTCTTCTCCTCGCTCTCGCCGCCGTATCCGGCCACGTTCACCTGCACGCGCCACCAGTCGCGGTCCCGCCACAGCAGGCTCTGCACCAGGCGGACGGCCTGCACGCGGCCGGGCGGGATGGTCTGGGAACGGGTCTCGAGCATGCCGTGCCGCAGCCGGACGCCGTCGGGCGAGATGGCCACCCGGAAGTCGAACTCGCCGGTCAGCCGGTTGAACAGGTACCCGCCCGCGCCCAGCACGGCGGGCAGCGAGGCGGAGATGACGGCGAACTCGCCCGTGACGATCATGACCACCACCACGCCGAGCGCCCACAGGAGCAGCGTGATCATCGCCCCCGAGCGCACCACCGAGGCGATGAGCCGGCCCAGAGGCACGGTCAGGACGGGCACCTGGGGCGCCTCGAGGCTGGCGGCGGGCACGGGCTGCGGCGCGTCCTGGACCGGGCCGCCCGCGTCCTGGGGCTCCGTCCCCTCCGGGACGGGAGCGGTCACCGCGTCCGACGGCGCCGGGGCGGCGTCGGCCACGTGCCGCGTGCCGCCCACCTTGAGGCCGGCGGCGCGGGCGAGGAGCTCGGCGCGCAGCTCGTCGGCGTCGGCGCCCTTGAGGAACCCGATGGCCACGCCGGAGTCCGTGCCGCCCGCCGTCTCCAGGGTGAGCTCGCACAGCCCGAAGAACCGGGCCACGAGCGGCTGCCGGATGTCCACCGACTGCAGGCGGTCCAGCCGGGCGTGCCGCTGCTGCCGGAACAGGATGCCGCGCCGCAGGTGCACGGTCTGCTCGCCGACGGCGAACGTCGTCATGCGCCAGGCCAGCGCCGAGTAGCCCCAGCCCACGAGGGCCACGGCCGCCAGGGCGGCCAGCAGCGTCCACCAGTACTCGCTGGACACCAGGGCGAGGAGGCCGCCGCGCGGCCCGCCCTCGAGGCTCTGCTGCCCCAGGATCACGACGGCCGCGCCGACCACCGCCCAGCCCCGCACCAGCGGGGTGATCGGGTGCACACGCCGCCATTCCAGCGTCTCGGGCGAGTCCGGTCCGAGGCCGTCGAAGGCGGAGCGCGCCGGGTCGACGTCGTGCTCGGGCATGCTCACAGCCCCGCCAGCCGGGCCTCGCCACGGGACGCCAGGCGGTCGCGCAGGCGTGCCGCCTCGTCCGGGGGCAGGCCCGGGATCTGGGCGTCCGTGCCGACGGACGCCGTGTGGAGCTGCACCTTGGCCAGGCCCAGCCTGCGGTCGAGCGGCCCCGCCTCGACGTCCACGTACTGCATGCGGCCGTAGGGCACCACGACCATCGAGCGGAACATGACGCCCTTGCGGATGAGCAGGTCGTCGTCGCGCTCGGCGTACCCGATCGCCCGGACCTGGCGCGGGACCAGGAGGAACGACCACAGCAGGAAGACGGCCGGGACCCCGGCGAGGATCCAGAACCAGGGGCTCACGGTGACCGCGAGCACCACGCCCACGACCAGCGGGATCCCGAGGCTGATGGTGCCCGGGACGAGGCGGGCCGTCACGAGCCGCGGGGACACGCGGTTCCAGGTCACGTCGTGCGGTTCGAATGGGCTGGTCATGTTGGCCATTGTTCCGCAGACCCGTGCCGGTGGGTAGCGAGGCGTCAGGCAGGCGCCGGGGACTCGCCCTCCTCGGAGCCGCTCCGGTCCTTGTCGGACGGCGGCAGCTCGCAGAACTTCTCCACGACCAGGCCGACCACGGCGAGCGCCACCGAGCACAGCACGGCGACCCCGGCCGCCACCGCGCGGTCCCGGCGCGGCTCGATCGCGAGGTCGCCCAGCACCACCAGCACCTGCGCCAGGTACCAGCCGCCCAGCAGGGACCCGGTCAGGGCGGCGGCCTTCGCCAGGACGAGCGTCCGGGCGGCCCGGATGCCGTCGAGGTTGGGTCGCTTGCCCCTCTGGTAGGCCCGCACGCCCCACCCCAGCCAGAAGATCGCCCCGGCCAGCGCCAGGATCGCGACGTCGACGAGCCACGGCACCACCGGGAGGTACACGGCGCGCGCCTCGAGGCCACGCAGCACGAGCCAACCGACGACCGCGACCGCGACCAGGACTGCGATCAGGGATCTGACCGGGGTTCTGCGCATGTCAGGCGTCGCGCCCCCGCTCGTCCCGGACCGGCACCCACGAGGGCACGGAGTCGATCGGGCCGTCCGACGCCGGGAGCGACTGCTCGGTCGCGTAGCCCGGCACCCGGATCACGGTGTGGTCGTTGTCGTAGGTGTCCCGGATCCCGTTGGAGTGGCCGGCGGAGTGGCCGTTCTGGGCCGGCTCCGGCGCACCGTTCTGCGGCGTGCCGACCGGGGCGAACACCGGCGCGGCCGGCTCCTGCGGCGCGCCGCCCATGGGCGGGAACACCCCGCTCTGCTGCCGCGACGGGTTGACCGGGGCGAAGACCGGCTTGGCCGGCGCCGACGACGCCGGGGGCAACTGCTCGCGCTCCGGGTCCTCGTGGGCCGTGTCCCGGACCGCGCGGGGCGCGATCGGCACCGGCGGGGCCGGGACGAGCGCCTCCTCGGGCGGCGGCACGACGGACCCGTTGCCGGGCACGCCGATCGGCGCGGCCGGACGCGGGGCAGCGGGAGCCACCTGCTGCGCCTGGTGCGGGATGGGCACGGAACCGCCGGGGCCCGGCACCTGTCCGCTGGGGTAGCCCTGCGGGTGGCCGGGGTCCAGGTCGACCGGGCCGCTGTGGTGCGCCTGCGGCTGACCGCCGCCCGGCACCTCGACCACAGGGCCGCCGGGCGAGGCCTGCGGGCGCCCGCTCGGCGGGAGCGACGGCGGCAGGGCCGGCGGCATCTCGGCGACGTGCGCGTCCTGCCCGCCGTCGTCCGGCACCGCGGGGTGGCCGGAGCCGGTGACCCCGCCGCCCTGCTCGGGCTCGGGGTCGGTCAGCCAGTCGAGGGCGAGCCAGCGGATGCCGGTCCGGTCGGGTGCTGTCGCCGCGAGCTGGGCCACGGGTCCGCCGCCCAGGCCGGGCAGCACCGCGTCCGGCGCGATCTGCGACCAGGGCTCCAGCACGAAGGCGCGCTCGTGCGCGCGGGGGTGCGGGATCTCGATGTCCTCGGCGGAGTCGGTCAGGGTGCCGTAGGTGATCAGGTCGACGTCGAGCGTGCGGGCGCCCCAGCGCTCCTCGCGGGTGCGGCCGTGCAGGTTCTCGACCTCCTGGCAGGCCTGCAGCAGCCCCCGCGCCGCGAGGGTGGTGCGGGCCAGCAGCACGGCGTTGAGGTAGTCGGGCTGGTCCTCCGGACCGCCCACGGCGGCCGTGCGGGCCAGCGGCGACACGTCGGTGATCTGCACGCCGGGCACGCGGTCCAGCTCGGCGACGGCCGACCGCATGGTCGCCTGCGGGTCGCCGAGGTTCGCGCCGATCGCGATGACCACGTCCACGTACCCGGCGGGCACCTCGTCGAACCGGTCGCGGGGCTCGGCCTGGTACGGCTGCTCCTGGGCGTACTGCTCCTGCGCGAACGCCGGCTCGGGCTGCCCGACGGCGGAGTCGGGGACGGCCGCCGAGACCCGGGTCGCCTCCATGTCGCCCTGGTCGTACTGCGCCTCGAACATCTGGTCGTACTGGTTCGGCTGGGCGTCGCGCCGCGGCTGCTCGTACGCCTGCGGCTCGAAGCCCTGCTGGGCCTGGTCGTACGACGGCTGCTCGAACTGCTGCAGCTGCTGGTCGAAGCTGTTGTGCTGGTCGATCCCGGGCCGCTGGTCGAGCCCCTGGACGGACTCGTACTGCTGGACCGGCTCGAACGCGGGCTCGGGCTGGAACGCCTGCTCGGGCTGGAACGGCTCGGGCTGCTGGAACACCGGCTCCTTGCCGGGGACGTCCCGCTGCTCGGCCTGCGCCGGGGCCTCGGCCTGCAGCTCCCACGGCGCCGGGATGACCTGGAGCGGCTCGGGTGCGATGAGCTCGGGCTGCGGGAGCGGTTCGGGCTCCTCCGCGAGCGGCGGGGCGGGCGCCACGGCCGGCACCCGGTCCACGAGCGGCTCCGCCTCGAACGGCTCCGCCGCGAACTGCGCCGGCTCGGCCGGCTGGTAGGACTCGGGGGCCTGGAACTGCTCGGCGGCCGGGTACTGCTCGGCAGCCTGGTACGCCTCGGCCTGATAGGGCTCGGGGGCCTGGTACGACTCGGGCGCCTGGTACGGCTCGGCCGGCTGGTAGGGCTCGTACGGCTCGGGTCGGAACTGCTCCGGCTCCTCGGCGACGGGCCGGGCCACGGGCTCGAAGTCCTGCGGCTCGGGCGTCTCGGCCGGTGCCGGCTCGGCCGCGGGCTCGGGCGCCGCGCCGCCGGCGAGCAGCGCCGCCGGCACCGCCACGACGGGCATGTGCGTGCGGTCGCGGCGGATCGCCACCTCGACGTCGGCGAACGGCACCGGGATCGGCGCGTGCGGCTTGTGCACCCGCACGTCCACCGCCTCGATCTGCGGGCGGGCCAGCACTGCTGCGGCGATGCGCTCCGCGACCGTCTCGACCAGGTCGGCGGGGTCGCCCTTCAGGATGTCGTGGACGTCCGCCGCGACGTCCGCGTAGCTCACGGTCTGTGCCAGGTCGTCACCGGCGGCCGCCGGGCGCGTGTCCAGGTACAGCACGACGTCGGCCCGGAACTCCTGGCCCGTCTGCCGTTCCGACGGCAGCACACCGTGGTACCCCCGCGCGCTCACGCCGCTCAGCTGGATCTGGTCCAGCGCGCGGCCGTCCGGGCCTGTGACGCCCGTTCCGAACGCTGTGGTCACCGTGGTCCTCCCCCATCGTCTTTGCGTGCACCGGAATCCTGCCAGGTTGGCATGTCTTGTCCCCCGGCCGTCCACGATTCTGTGGTCAAGGCCACGGTGGAAGTCAATGCCTCCGGTGCGGAAGGGGAAGAAGTACCCGGTGACCCTACCCGGGCCGCGCCGTCCGCGGCGGTCCACGCGGCGGCGACCTTGACGGCGTCGGCGCTCGCCCGGACGGTGTGCACGCGCACGCACCAGGCGCCCGCGGCGGCCGACAGCGCCGAGATCGCTGCCGTCGCGTCGTCGCGCGCCCGCGGCGGCGCCGGGCGCCCCGCCGGGTCGGCGAGCAGGTGGCCCAGGAACCGTTTGCGGGACGCGCCGACGAGCACCGGACGGCCGAGCTCGTGGAGCGCGTCGAGGTGGGCCAGCAGCGGCCAGTTGAGCACGCCGGCCTTGGCGAAGCCGAGCCCCGGGTCGAGGATCAGCTGCTCGGGTCGGACCCCGTCGTCGTACAGCGCGGCCATGCGTGCCGCGAGCTCGTCGCGGACGTCGGCCACGACGTCGTCGTACACCTCGAGGTCGTCCATGACGTCGGCGTGCCCGCGCCAGTGCATCGCCACGTACGCGGCGCCGGTCTCGGCGACCGCGCGCCCCATCTCGGGGTCGGCGAGGCCGCCCGAGACGTCGTTCACGATGCGGGCGCCCGCGGCCACCGCCCGCTCGGCGACGGCCGCACGCGTGGTGTCCACGCTCACGACGGCGCCGCGCGCGGCGAGCCGCTCGATCACGGGCAGCACCCGCGCCAGCTCCTGGTCCTGCGGCACCCGCACGGACCCCGGCCGGGTGGACTCGCCGCCCACGTCGAGGATGTCCGCCCCCTCGCCGAGCAGCTCCAGCCCGTGCGCGACGGCGGCGGAGGGCTCGAACCACTCGCCGCCGTCCGAGAACGAGTCCGGGGTGACGTTGACCACGCCCATCACCAGGGTGCGGCCCGTCCCGGACAGCTCCGGCAGGCCCTGCACCCGGGCGTCCCGGGCGGGGTACCGGACGGCGGCGGACACCGTCACTTCCCGAGGATGAGGCTCATCGCCTCGGCTCGCGTCGCACCGTCCCGCATGACGCCGCGCACCGCGGAGGTGATCGTGCGCGAGCCGGGCTTGCGCACGCCGCGCATCGACATGCACAGGTGCTCGCACTGGACCACCACGAGCACGCCGCGCGGTTCGAGGATCTCCACCAGGGAGTCCGCGATCTGCGTGGTCATGCGCTCCTGCACCTGCGGGCGGCGCGCGTAGACCTCGACCAGGCGGGCCAGCTTGCTCAGCCCGGTGATGCGCCCGTCCACGTTCGGGATGTACCCCACGTGCGCGACGCCGTGGAACGGCACCAGGTGGTGCTCGCAGGTGGAGTACACCTCGATGTCCTTGACCAGCACCATCTCCTCGTGCCCGAGGTCGAAGGTGGTGGTCAGCACCTCCTCGGGCTCCTGGCGCAGGCCCGCGAAGATCTCCCGGTACGCCCGGGCGACGCGGGCCGGCGTCTCGCGCAGGCCCTCGCGCTCGGGGTCCTCGCCGACGGCGAGGAGGAGCTCACGCACTGCCGCCTCGGCCCGTGCGGCGTCGTACGGCGGGACGTCCGCCGCGCGCCGCACGGGCGTGGACAGGGGTGTGATGGACCCTTCGGTCATCGTCGTGCTCCGGTCAGTTCGTCGGGTCCGTGGGCACGTTGTCCGACGGCGTCGCCGCGTCCACCACTGCCTCGTCCTGCGGCACCACCGGGGCGTGCCCGTTCTGGGCCGCCAGCTCCTTGGGCGTCAGCACGGGGCCGCGCGTGTGCACGGTGCGCTGCTCGCTGGAGAGCCAGACGTCGCGGGCGGCGCGCTTCTCGACGGGCGCGAACACGTCCGCGAGCTCCTTCTGGTTCAGCGTCTCCTTCTCCAGCAGGCGCAGCACCAGCTCGTCGAGCACGTCGCGGTACTGGGTCAGCACCTCCCACGCCTCGTCGTGCGCGGCCTCGACGAGCTTGCGCACCTCGTTGTCGATGGTGCCGGCGACGGCCTCGGAGTAGTCCCGCTCGTGCCCGTAGTCACGGCCCAGGAACGGCTCGCCCGAGCTCGTGCCGAGCTTGATGGCGCCGACCCGCTCGCTCATGCCGTACTCGGTGACCATCTTGCGGGCGATGGCCGAGGCCTTCTCGATGTCGTTCGAGGCACCCGTGGTGGGGTCGTGGAACACGATCTCCTCGGCCACGCGCCCGCCCATCGCGTAGGCGAGCTGGTCGAGCAGCTCGTTGCGCGTGGTCGAGTACTTGTCCTCGAGCGGCATGACCATCGTGTAGCCCAGGGCGCGGCCGCGCGGCAGGATCGTCACCTTGGTGACGGGGTCCGTGTAGCGCATCGCCGCGGCCACCAGGGCGTGCCCGCCCTCGTGGTAGGCGGTGATCTTCTGCTCCTTGGACTGCATGACGCGCGTGCGCTTCTGCGGTCCGGCCACGACGCGGTCGATCGCCTCGTCGAGGGCGCGGTCGTCGATGAGCTGGGCACCGCTGCGCGCGGTGAGCAGGGCGGCCTCGTTCAGCACGTTCGCCAGGTCGGCACCCGTGAAGCCGGGGGTCCGGCGGGCGACGGCCGCGAGGTCCACCTCGGGGACCATCGGCTTGCCCTGCGCGTGCACGTTGAGGATCGCCTCGCGGCCCTTGAGGTCCGGGGCCTCCACGGCGACCTGGCGGTCGAAGCGGCCCGGACGCAGCAGGGCAGGGTCCAGGATGTCGGGGCGGTTGGTCGCGGCGATGAGGATGACGTTCGTCTTGACGTCGAAGCCGTCCATCTCGACGAGCATCTGGTTCAGCGTCTGCTCGCGCTCGTCGTGCCCGCCGCCCATGCCGGCGCCGCGATGGCGGCCGACGGCGTCGATCTCGTCGACGAAGATGATCGCGGGCGAGTTCTGCTTGGCCTGCTCGAAGAGGTCGCGCACGCGGCTGGCGCCGACGCCCACGAACATCTCGACGAAGTCGGAGCCGGAGATCGAGTAGAACGGCACGCCGGCCTCGCCGGCGACGGCGCGCGCGATGAGCGTCTTACCGGTACCGGGCGGGCCGTAGAGCAGCACGCCCTTGGGGATCTTGGCGCCCACGGCCTGGAACTTGGCGGGCTCGGCGAGGAACTCCTTGATCTCCTGGAGCTCCTCGACGGCCTCGTCCGCGCCTGCGACGTCGGCGAAGGTCACCTGCGGGGTGTCCTTGCTGACGAGCTTGGCCTTGGACTTGCCGAAGCCCATGACCCGGTTGCCGCCGCCCTGGGCCCGCGACAGCAGGAACCAGAACACGACACCGATCAGCAGGAACGGGATCAGGACCGACAGCATGGAGGACCAGAAGCTGGGCTGCGGCACCTCCGAGTCGAACCCGTCGGCCGGGTCGGACTTCACGATGGCGTCCTCGACCCGCTCGCCCTGCGGCACCGTGTAGAAGAACTCGACCGTCTTGCCGTGGTCGACCTCCTCGGCGGCGTCGCCGTCACCCTCGGTCGACTTGTACGCCTTGGTGAGCTCGAGCTCGACCCGCTGCTCGCCTTCGACCATGAGGGCATGCTTCACCGTGCTGCCCTGGAGCAGCTCGATCCCCTGTGACGTCTCGATTCGCGAGACGTTGGGCTGGTTCAGTGCTGAGATGGCCAGCGTCACCACGACCAAGGCGACCAGGATCCAGATGACGGGCCCACTCAGAAGCTTCTTGATGTTCATCGGCGACGGGGACTAGGCCCCGTTTCCCTCCGCTCGCGCAGTATGTATCCGTCGAAACTACATGGTCTCCCTGAGAGGAGCCCCGAGTGTTCGCCCAGAGCATGTGACTCCTGGGCCACACTCGCCCGGACGCGACGAACCGTCCGGGACGGGCACCGTTCAGCCGCCGTAGACGTGCGGTGCCAGGGTGGCAACGAACGGCAGGTTGCGATAGTTCTCGGCGTAGTCGAGGCCGTAGCCCACCACGAACTCGTTCGGGATGTCGTAGCCGAGGTACTTCACGTCGACGTCGGCCTGCGCGGCGTCCGGCTTGCGGAGCATCGAGGCGATCTCGACCGACTCGGGGCCGCGCGAGCGCAGGTTCGACACCAGCCAGGACAGCGTGAGACCCGAGTCGATGACGTCCTCGACGATGAGCACGTTGCGGCCCGTCAGGTCGGACCGGAGGTCCATCAGGATGCGCACCACCCCGGAGGACTTGGTGCCCGAGCCGTAGGACGACACGGCCATCCAGTCCATCTGCGCCTTGTGGTGCAGGCGGCGGGACAGGTCGGCCATCACCATGACCGCGCCCTTGAGCACGCCGACCAGGAGCAGGTCCTTGCCGGCGTAGTCCGCGTCGATCTGGGCGGCCATCTCGTCGAGCTTCTTGCCGATCTGCTCCTCGGTGAGCAGCACCTCTGCGAGGTCGGTTCCGACGTCGGACTTGTCCACGGGTCACTCCTGAGTCGTTGTGGGGGGTCTGACGCCGGTCCAGCCGTCCGAGGTCCCGGTCGGCGCGGCGCGCAGGAAAAGCCTGCCACACGCACGACGCGCCCGTGCGCCGCCCGGGAGCCCGGCCGGGCCCTGGCCGCTCCAGGACACGACGAACGCGTCGAGCGCGTCGACGTGCCGCGTGGTGGTGTCCGTGGGCCGGCAGCCGGCCGCGAGCGCCGCGAGCCGCAGGGCCCGGCGGCGCAGGGCCGGGTGGGCCGCCGCGAGGACGCCGACGTCGAGGGCGTGCTCGCCGGGTTCCGCCCCTGTGTTGTCCTGGCCGGCCGCGCCGTCCTCTGCCGCTGCCGTCACCGCCGTCGTGCCCGACGCCGCCGCTCCCGCCCGCGCCAGGAGGTCGGCCGCGAGGGAGTCCAGCAGGTCGGCGTCGTCCCGGGCCTGGTCGGCGGTGCGCGCGAGGGCCTCGGCGACGCCCGGCCCGAGCGTCGCCTCGAGCACCGGCAGCACGCGCCCGCGCACCTGTGTGCGCAGGGGGGTGAACCCGCCGTCGCCGCCTGGCCCGTCGGCGGGCGCGGCGCCCGGCCCGGCGTCGGGCAGCAGGTTGGTGGGGTCGGTCCAGAAGTCGAGGCCCGACGCCGCGCACACGGCCTCGGTCTGCGCGCGGCGCAGCCCGAGGAACGGCCGTCGGAAGACGCCCCGCTCGCGCGGCATCCCGGCGAGCGAGCGGGCGCCGGCGCCGCGCGCGAGGCCGAGCAGCACCTGTTCCGCCTGGTCGTCGAGGGTGTGCCCGAGCAGCACGCGGCGGGCGCTGGTCTCGGCGGCCGCCTCCTCGAACGCGCGGTACCGCATCGTGCGGGCGGCGGCCTCGGGTCCGGCGGAGTCCGCGCCGCCCGGCAGGTCGGGGCGCCGCACCAGCACCGGGTCCAGGCCCAGGGCGCGGCACTGCTCTGCGGCCCGGGCGGCGACGTCGGCCGACCCCGCCTGCAGCCCGTGGTCCACGACCACCGCGCCCGCCCGGACGGCGTGCCCGCGTGAGCGCACCGACCGTCCGACGCGGCGGGCCTCGAAGGCCACCGCCGCGGCGAGGGCGAGGCTGTCGGCCCCGCCGGAGCAGGCGACCAGCACGAGGTCGTCCGGGCCCAGGCCGGACAGCGCCGCCCGGACCGCGGTACGGGCCGCGGCGACGGCGGGGTCGACCCTGGCCACGGTCAGCCGTGCACCCGGCGCACCCACGCGCGGGCGTCGGCGATCTCCCGGGCGGTCGGCAGGTTCTCGGGCCCGGCCCACACGGCGTTGAGCCCCTCGCGCCCCACGGCCCGCTCCACGGACCGCACGAACGCGGCCCCGTCGCGGTACTGGGCGAGCTTGGCCTCCATGCCGAGCAGCTTCTGCACGACGACGTCGAACGTGCTGCGCCCCTCGCCGTCGCGCCGCCGCTCGAACTTGGCCCGGATGCGCCGCACGGACGGCACCACCCGCGGCCCGACGGCGTCCATCATCACGTCGGCGTGCCCCTCCAGGAGGGCCATGACGGCGGTGATGTCGGCGAGCTCGGCCTTCTGGTCGTGCGTCAGCACGCCGTCCATGATGGTGCCGCCCTCGCCGCGCAGGGCGTCGAGCACGCTCCGCCCGATCACGGCGATCTTCCGGTCGAACCGGGCCTTGGCCAGCTCGGCCGAGGTCCGGGCCATGCCCGTGACCAGGCCCCGCGTGCGGCCGCTCAGGTGCCCCGACAGCCAGGGGGCCGCGGCGAACTGGAGGGCGTGCGTCTGCTCGTGCAGGCAGACCCACAGGCGGAAGTCCCGCACCGGGACCTCCAGGGCGCGCTCGGCCTGGAGCACGTTGGGGGCGACGAGGAGCAGGCGGCCGGGTCCGGAGTAGGGGTCGAACTGGCCGAGCACCCGCCCGCTGAGCAGGGCGAGCACCGCCCCGATCTCGGCGGCGCCGGCCATCTGGGCGCCGGCCGAGGTGGCGCCCTTGGAGACCTCGGCGACGACGGACCCGATCCCGTCCGTCATGACGGCCATCGACTGGGTGTTCGCGCGCGCCCAGGTCGCCCGGTCCACCACCGCGACCGGGCTCAGCGCGGCGCCGCCGGCGGCCTGGGCGGACGGCGTCATGCGCGTGGTCTCCAGCACGTGCCCGACGGCGTCGCCGGCCGCCGTCCGCAGGCCGCTCACCAGGGAGTCGAGCTCGTCGCGGTCGGCGCGGGGCCCGGGCGCGGCGAGGCGTGCCGCGATCTGGGCGGCCGCCGACCAGTCGACGATCTGAGGGGTTGCGGAGGCCTGGGTCACCGGACCACGGTAACGGCCAGGAGCGGTCGCGTGTCAGCCCTGGACGGAGTACGCCGCGAGGTCGCCGACGAAGTTGTCGTAGATGGACGTGGCGCCCGCCGTCTGCTTGGCGGGGATCGAGTCGGCGAGCACGGAGAAGACGAGCATCCGGTCGTCGGCGGTGATCACCGTCCCGGCGAGCGCGCGCACCTTGGGCAGGCTCCCGGTCTTGGCCCGCGCGAGCCCCTGGGCGGGGTTGTCGCCCGTGAACCGGCCGTGGCTGGCCGCGAGCGTCCCCGTCAGGCCCGCGATGGGCATGCCGGCGGCCTCGCTGCGCAGCTGGGGGTTCGCCGGGTCGACCATGACGCCGAGCAGGTCGACGAGCTGCTGCCCGCTCAGGTAGGAGCCGTCCCCGAGCCCGGAGCAGTCCCGCAGGCGCGCACCGGTCATGTCGACGCCGAGGTCCTTCGCGGCGGCGATCACGGCCTGCGTGGCGCCGTCGTTGGAGCCCGGCAGGCCGGCGTCCACCGCGACGAGCCGCCCGAGCACCTCGGTGATCGTGTTGTCCGAGTACTGCATGGCGAAGCCGACGACCTCCGCGAGCGGGGCCGAGCTGACCTCGCCGAGCACCCGCGCGTCGTCCGGGGCGTTCTCGTCCACCACGGCCCCGGCGGTCTTGAGCCCCTGGTCCTCCAGGGCCGCGGAGAACGCCTCGGCGGCGTACTTGCCGGGGTCGGACGCGCGGGGACCGTTGTCGGTGTAGCCGTCGGACAGCAGGCCCACGTTGATCCCGACGGACGAGACGGGCGCGATGTAGCCGGCCGCGATGTCGGGGCTGGCGACGGTCGGCGCGATCTCGTCACCGGTGAAGAGCGTGTCGTCGAGCGCGACCCGCACCTCGGTGTCGCCTGTGACCTTGATCTTGGCGGCGACCTGCTGGGCGAGATCCGCCAGCCCGGCCCGGCCGTTAACCGCGTTTGGGTCGCCCTTGCCCTCGGACAGCATCATGTCGCCGCCGCCGACCAGCACCACCGTGTTGTCGTCGACGAGCACGGCCTTGGTGTCCAGCGTGCTGTTCGCCCTGGACGACGTGAGCGCGGCGACGCCGGTGAACAGCTTCTGCGTGGACGCGGGGGTCATGAGCTTGTCCGGGCTCGACGAGCCGAGCACCTGGCCGGTCGCGCCGTCCGCCACCACGACGCCCACGCGCGAACCGAGCCGCTTGTCCTTGGCCAGGTCGCTGACCAGGCGCTGCATCTCGACGCTGTCCGGCACCGGGGCGTCGTCCGGGAGGTCCTCCAGGAGCGCGACGGGCGCGGGCCCGTCGACCGCCCCGGGGGCGGACGGGAAGGGACTCGGCTCGGGCCAGGGCGCGGCGGTCGTGAGCATGCCGGGGACCATGTCGTACGCGTCCGCCACCAGGTACCCACCGAACAGTGCGACGACCGCGGCGACGGCAGCGCCGGAGCGCAACCCCCACTCCATGGGCATCCTCTCGATCGTCACGTGAAAGCCATCGCCAACTCTAGTCGCGGCAAACCACGCGGCGTGTACGACAGCGGCGATTCACGGGAAATTTCACCCACACCTGCCGTCGGTTCCCGCGCGCGTCGCGCACGCTGCGAATTATGCCGAACACGGACAGTGGTTCTGACCACAGGTCACGGTCGGGATACACGGCGCATGGCACACTGGACAGGCGCAAGACCGCCGCCGCGGTAAGACACTTCGGCGACCATCATCGAGAACTGGAGCACATCGGCGTGGAGTTCGACGTCACGATCGAGATCCCCAAGGGTCAGCGGAACAAGTACGAGGTGGATCACGAGACCGGACGCATCCGCCTCGACCGCATGCTCTTCACCTCGACGCGCTACCCGGACGACTACGGCTTCATCGAGGGCACCCTCGGCGAGGACGGCGACCCCCTGGACGCGCTCGTGCTGCTGGAGGAGCCCACGTTCCCCGGCTGCCTGATCAAGTGCCGCGCCCTCGGCATGTTCCGCATGCGCGACGAGGCCGGCGGCGACGACAAGGTGCTGTGCGTGCCGACCGGTGACCAGCGCGCGGCGTGGCGCCAGGACATCGACGACGTCTCGGACTTCCACCGCCTGGAGATCCAGCACTTCTTCGAGGTCTACAAGGACCTGGAGCCCGGCAAGTCCGTCGAGGGCGCCCACTGGGTGGGCCGCGCCGACGCCGAGGCGGAGATCGTCCGCTCGATCCAGCGCGCCAAGGACACGGGCTACTACGACAAGCACTGAACGGCCCGCACCCCGTACGTGTCAGACGCCCAGGTCACTCCGGTGACCTGGGCGTCTGAGTCGTCTAGGGCCGGCCCGCGTAGGGCATCGCGCTCGACAGGCGCAGCGGGTTCTCGGACAGCGGGTGCCCGGGCAGCGTCGCCTCGATCATCATGCCGCCGCCCGTGTACATGGCGACGTGGTAGATCGACGACGGGTCGCTCGGGTCCGACCCGTAGAAGATGAGGTCGCCGGGCCGCAGCGCCCCGTAGCCCACCTTGCCGACCGCCAGGTACTGCGAGCGCGACGTCCGCGTGATGTTCACGCCCTGGCTGGCCCACGACATCATCGTCAGGCCCGAGCAGTCGTACGACGTCGGCCCCGCGGCGCCGAGCAGGTACGGCGCGCCCAGCTTGGTCCGGGCCCAGGTCACGGCGCCGACCCCGCGGCCCGCCGAGCCGGCCGAGACCCCTGAGGTGGGTGGGACGGCGGGCGCGGCCGCCGGCGGCGCGTCCGACGTCGTGCCGCCACCGCCGCCACCACCGCCCGAGCCGGAGCCGCCGCCGGAACCCCCGGAGCCGCCCGGCGCCTCCGCCGGCCCTGCGCCCTCCTGGGCCCGCGCCTCCGCACGGGCCGCGTCCCGCGCCTGCTGCTGCCGTTCGAGCTCCGCCCGCGCCGCCGCCTCGCTCGCGGCCTCCGCGGCGGCCGCCCGGGCGGCCTCCCGCTCGCGCTCGATCCGGACGCTGGTCTGCCGCAGCTCAGCGAGCCGCGCCACCAGCGCCTGCCGCTCCACCTCGGCCGCCCGGGTGCGCGCCTCGAGGTCCGCCGCCGCGGCCTGGGCGGCGTCGAACGCGGACTCGGCCTGCTCGGCCGCCGCGTCGAGCTCCTTCTTCGCGGCCGTCCAGCGCGCGTCGGCGGACTCCGACGCCGCCCGCGCGTCCTGGTACTCGGCCAGGGCCCCGCCGACCTTGCGCTGCACCGCCCGCTCGGCCGCGCTGCGGCCCACCATGTCGGTCACCGAGTCGGCCCGGAGCGCGACGCCGAGCGAGCCCAGGCCGTCGTCGCGCGACGACGCCCGGTACACCTCGGCGAGGCTCCCCCGCGCCGTCACCTCGCCCTTGTGCGCCTTCGCGGCCGCGGACCGGGCCTCCGCCACCGCCTGCTCCGCCTGCTCGACGGCCTGCTGGGCCTCGGCGTAGTCGGCGGCCGCGACCTGCACGCGGACCTGTGCCGCCTCGAGCTCGGAGCGCAGTGTCGCGAGCGCGGCCTCGGCCTGCTCGACGTCGAGCGTGCCGGCGGCGACCGCGTCCCGGGCGGCCTGCGCGTCCTGTGCGGAGGGCGGGTCGGCGGGCGGGTCCGCCTGCGCGCTGGGGCCCCACGGGAACACCAGCCCGAGGGCGAGGACCGCGGCCCCGAGGGCCCGGAGTGCCAGCACGCCGTGGATCCGTCGCATGATCCCCCTTCCGATCCGCACCCCTTCGGCGTGTCGCCTTGCGCGGATCCTGTGAATCACTTCGTTGTTACCGGTCCAAATGTGCCCCGAGCATCCGAAGTGCGCATCCGGAAGGCAAAACGGCGCATAGGACGACACGGGTCCGGAGTCGCCCACGGCGTGTCTCATTTCTGCATCTCACGATTCAAGACACGTCTTTCGACCTCGCCTTGGTGCGTCTACGGTCACACCATGACTCGTCGAATGTGTTGTTGCTGATCCAGCGCACGTTCGCCTGCCCTCGGCCGCTCGGCCGACCTCCGCGTGCGCGCCCTCGAACCCGCCGCGGACCCATCCCCTGATGCGCAGGCCCTCCGGGGCACGCCGCGGCACCGCTCGGTCAGTTCAGCCAGAAGCACGCCACACCGCAGAGGAAGCAGGGAGAGCCATGACTCAGCCCCAGTGGTCGTTCGAGACCCGTCAGATCCACGCCGGCCAGGAGCCGGACCCCACCACGGGCGCCCGCGCCCTGCCGATCTACCAGACCACGTCGTTCGTGTTCCCCGACGCCGGGGTCGCCGCGGACCGGTTCGCGCTGAAGGACCTCGGCCCGATCTACACCCGCATCGGCAACCCGACGCAGCAGGTCGTCGAGGACAGGATCGCCAGCCTGGAGGGCGGCGTCGGCGCCCTGCTGGTCGCGTCCGGCCAGGCGGCCGAGTCCCTCGCGATCCTCAACCTGGCGCAGGCGGGCGACCACATCGTCGCGTCCGCGAGCCTGTACGGCGGCACCTACAACCTGCTGCACCACACGCTGCCCAAGTTCGGCATCGAGACCACGTTCGTGGACGACCCGCACGACCTCGACGCGTGGCGCGCCGCGGTACGCCCCAACACCAAGGCGTTCTTCGGCGAGACCATCCCGAACCCGCGCTCCGACGTGCTCGACATCGAGGGTGTCGCCGCGGTGGCCCACGAGACCGGCGTCCCGCTGATCGTGGACAACACCGTCGCCACGCCGTACCTCATCCGCCCGTTCGAGCACGGCGCCGACATCGTCGTCCACTCGGCGACCAAGTACCTGGGCGGCCACGGCAGCGCGATCGGCGGCGTGATCGTCGACGGCGGCCGGTTCGACTTCGCGGCCGACCCCGAGCGGTTCCCCGGCTTCAACACGCCGGACCCGAGCTACAACGGCCTGGTGTTCGCCCGGGACCTCGGCGTCGACGGCGCGCTGGGCGCCAACCTGGCGTTCGTGCTCAAGGCGCGGGTCCAGCTCCTGCGCGACCTCGGCGCGGCGATCTCCCCGTTCAACGCGTTCCTGCTCGCCCAGGGTCTGGAGACGCTCTCACTGCGGGTCGAGCGGCACGTCGCCAACGCGCAGCACGTCGCGCAGTGGCTGGAGGCCCGGGACGACGTCCGCGGCGTCCACTACGCGGGCCTGGAGAGCTCGCCCTGGTACGGCAACGCCCAGAAGTACGCGCCGAAGGGCGCCGGCGCGGTGCTCGCCTTCGAGCTCGACGGCGGCACCGAGGCCGGCCAGGCCTTCGTCTCCGCCCTGCAGCTGCACTCCAACGTGGCGAACATCGGCGACGTCCGCTCGCTCGTGATCCACCCCGCGTCCACCACCCACTCCCAGCTCACGCCGGACGAGCAGGCGCTCTCGGGCGTCACGCCCGGCCTGGTCCGCCTCGCGGTGGGCCTGGAGAACGTGGAGGACATCCTGGCCGACCTGGAGCTCGGCTTCACCGCCGCCAAGAACCTCCTGGGCGGCGAGACGGACTGATCCACCCGCAGTACCCGGGGCGGGGCCCCGGGGACCCCCCCCGGGGCCCCCCCCCCCCCCCCCCCCCGAAAAAAAAAAAACACCCCCCCCCCCCCCAAAAAAAAAACTGAGACAGCG
>NZ_JBHWZO010000027.1:0-36741 GCF_042728455.1 Promicromonospora sp. NPDC060204 | reverse complement strand
CAATAAGTATGCTCGAGACCCGGCCTCGCCGTCGTTCCGGAGGGCCTACTTCTTGCCGGCGATGCCGAATGCCGCCGTGACCTCCTGGGTCACCGAGTTGCCGGCGTCGTCACGGGCGGTCGCCCGCAGCGAGACCAGGTCGGCGCCGCGGGACGGGATGCGCAGCTTCGCCTCCCAGCGGTCGTCGTCGCGCTTCAGCGAGACCTTGGACCACGTGGTGCCGCCGTCGTAGCTGACCTCCAGCGTCGCCCCGTCGACCGTGCCGGCCCGCGGCGCGCCCGGCACCGTGTACGGCTCCACCGCGAATGGCACGGTCGAGCCGGCCCGGACGGTGCCGTCCAGCGCGGTGTCCACGTCGTAGTCGAGCTGGACCAGCGGGAGCGGCGTGCCGTTCTCGCCGGGCACGGCCTCGTCGGCCTGGTCGGCCACGAAGGTCCACGACGTGCGGGTGCTCGTCGAGTACCGGTGCGCGTCGTCCGCGGCGTCGGTGTCGATCTCGAACCGGTACTTCTGCGGCCCCTCGACCACCGGGACCGACGTCTGGACCGCCTGGCCGATGTTCTCGCGCACCAGGGTGTCGCCCTGGTAGAGGCGGGAGGTCACCGGGGTCTCGCCCCAGCCGAACCCACCGGTCAGGCCGTTCGGGCCGCCCGCGGTGGACACGTTGACCGCGAACCAGTCGCCGCCGTGCCACGGGCCCCAGTAGCCGTCGCCCGTGCGGGGCGCCGCCACGGGAGCCCACCAGTCGCGCACCGTGGTGCTGCGCGCCGCATACGCCTGGCGGACGCCGCGCTGCTCCCAGCCGCTCTCGTGGTTCACGTTCTCGTACCACTCGACGTCGTCGTACGTGGAGACGTAGTCGGTCCGCTCCGTCTTCGTGGGCTGCAGGGCCCGGACGCTCAGGCACGGCGGCCACTGGTAGTCGCGGCAGTCGGCACGGTCGTCGACGGCGAGCCGCTCGTCCGTGTCGTTGTACCGGCTCTCCACCGTGGCGAGCTGCCGGCTGGTCGGCGCCAGGGCGAGTTCGGCGGGGATCTCGCCGGGCCAGCTCTTGGACACGTCGTACAGGTACGTCGGGAACTCCACGGCCTTGCCGGTCAGCGTGAGCCGGCCCTTGGCGGCGGCCTTCAGGAGCTTGGCGCCCTGGGCGGACGACACCGCGACGACGGGCAGGTCGCCCTGCGTGACGTTCTCGACCAGGGAGCCGGGGCGGTCGTTGACCACCACGAGCAGCGCGGCACCGGCAGCCTGGGCGGCGGCCTCCCGCTCCTCGGCGGACACGGCGTCGTCCCTGGTCACCAGCACTGCGCGACCCTCGGCACGGACGCCCTCGTAGTCGGCGGCCGTACCGGTGCCGGCAGCGACGGCTCGCAGCGACACCCGGCCGTCGAGCCGCGCGGAACCATTCTGGTAGACCGGGTCGAACGCGACCGGCAGCGGGCTCCAGGCCGTCAGGTCGAGCGCGGGCTCGATGGCCCGCCACCGCACGGCGAAGTCGAAGTCGGCGCTGTCGACGGGACCGGTCTTAGCGGCGTAGAACGAGTCGACGTCGGCCGGCACCGCGTACGTGGCGCCGAACGTCGAGTACAGGCCGCCGATCCCGGAGTCGTTGAAGAACTGGAACCGCCGGTAGGCGACGTCGCTCGCGCGGGGCGTGTCGAGCGTCAGCTCGTCGGCGTCGCGTGCGTCCAGCACGAGCGACTGGTCCGCGTCGGTGACGACGACCTGCGGGTCGCCGACCAGCGCGATGCCCGTCGAGCCCGGCCCCTTCGAGCCGGCGACGTCGAGGAACGCGGTGGCGGAGTAGACGCCCGGCTGCAGGCGCTGCGTCGGCACCTCGCCCGTGGCCGGGTCGATCGGCAGGCTGCTGACGAACTGGTCGCCGTAGCGGTAGAAGTCCACGTAGCCGCTTGCCGGCTTGCCGGACCGGTCCAGCGCGGTGATGTCGAGGCCGTACCGCTCCTCCTCCTTGACCAGCGCGACGGCGGTGCGGACGGTCACCTCGCCCGAGGCGTCCGTACCGACGACGGCGCCGCTGTACTTGCCCGCGAGCACCGCGTCGTCGGCGTCGGCGGTGACCGCGACGTCGGCCGTGCCGCCCGCCGGGACCACCACCTCGGAGGCGGACAGGGTCATCAGGTCGCTCGGCGCGCCGTCCGGCCCGGTGACGTCGGTGCTCAGCGCGAGCGTGACGTCGGCGTCCGTGGAGTTGGTGAAGGTGACGGTGCTGCTCGCCGGCTCGTCGCCGTCGTGCGGCCAGTCGTAGAACCCGAGGAACCCGTCGCCGGAGGCGTCCACGCCGTCGAGCGCGGCCGGGACGTCCAGGCGGCCCGTGCCCACCTCGTACGCCGGGGCGTCGATGTCGGCGGCCGAGGAGACCAGCGCCTCCTTGAGCTGGGCGCCCGTGAGCTCCGGGTGCGCGCCCTTGACGATGGCGGCGGCGCCCGCGACGTGCGGGGTGGCCATGGAGGTGCCGTTCATCGACACGTACCAGCCCGAGCCGCCCGACTGCTGCGAGCGGGCCGCGACGATGCCGACGCCGGGCGCCGTCAGGTCGGGCTTGATCGCGTGGTCGCCCACGCGCGGGCCGTAGCTGGAGAAGGCGGCGCGCACGTCGTCGTCGTCCACCGCGCCGACCGTGAGGGCGGCGTCCGCGGTGCCGGGGCTGCCGAGCGAACCCTCCGCGTAGCTGTTGCCGGCCGCGACGACGAACAGGGCGCCCGTCTCCTCGCTCAGCGCGTTGAGCGCCTGCGCCATGGGGTCGGTGCCGTCGTTGAGGCTGTCGTCGCCGAGGCTCATGGAGACGACGTCCGCGTTGGCGGCGCCCCACTCCATGCCGGCGATGATCCACGAGTCCTGGCCGTAGCCGTCGTTGTCGAGCACCTTGCCGACCAGCAGGTCGGCGCCCGGGGCGACGCCCTTGTAGAGGCCGTCGCTCGCGGCGCCGGTGCCGAGCACCGTGGAGGCGACGTGCGTGCCGTGCCCGTGCTCGTCGTTGTCGACCGCCTGGCCGGGCACGAACGACTGCGCCTGCGCGATCTGGTCGGCCACGTCGGGGTGCGTGGCGTCGATGCCGGTGTCGAGCACGGCCACCGTGGCGCCCGTGCCGTCGAAGCCCGCGGCCCACGCCTCGGGCGCGCCGATCTGCGCGGTGCTGTGGTCCAGCGTGGACTCGGCCTTGCCGTCGAGCCAGATCTTCTCGACGCCGCCGCGGAACGTCCCGGCGTCCGCCGCCGCGCCGCGCGCCGTGCGCGCCGACCCGGCCTCGGGTGCGGCGACGGCCGACCAGAAGGCCGACGCCTTCTTCTTGCTCGCGTCCACGGCCGAGGCGTCGATGCTCGGCAGGTCGAGCGTGCGCTTCGCCCCCGGCAGCTCGGTCGCGGCGGAGCGTGCCGCGGCGCGCGTGTGCTCCAGGATGAGCGGCGTCGCGGCCACGGTCTCGTCGTCGTACTGCATCTCCAGCAGCGCGGTGACGTCGAACAGCCGCCGGTCCAGCGTGCCCGCGGCCAGGTACGGCAGCGCGGCGTCGGGCACCACGTAGAGGTGGTCGCCCACCTGCTGGGTGCGGACGGCGCCGCCGTCGGCCGGCTCGACGCCCACCGTCAGCGCGCCCGAGTCGGTCGTGGTGACGTCCACGACGTCGCCGGTCACGAGGGTCACGGTGGTGCGGCCGTCGGCCAGGGCGGGCGTGGCCGGCGCGGAGCCGCCGGAGCCGGAGCCTGCGCCGCCGGAAGCGGTGCTGCCCGAGGCGGGCTCGGAGCCGGACGTGGGTTCGGTGTTCGCGTGCGCCGTGGTGGCCATCGCAGCGACCAGGGCGGTCGCGGCGACTGCCGCGGCGGCCCGGGTGGCGGCCGACAGCCCGCGCCGAGTGGGGGATCTCATGGACCTGGACACTCCCAGCGAGCGGCGACACGTCACAAGAGGCGCATCGTGGCGGCTTTACGGCATGTCGTGACTCCGCCAGAGTTGGGCACCCATCGACGTGACGGAGGAGTGCCATGCTCGGCGACGTGCTCGGACTGACCCCTGACGAGACCCTCGCGTACAGCGAGCTCGTCGCCCTGCCCTCGGCGACCGTCGCGGACCTCGCGGCCGCGCTCAGCCCCTTCGGCACCTCGCTGGGCGACGCCCACCGGCTGCTGCGCCGCCTGGAGGAGCACGGTCTGGCCGCGCGGATCACCGGCGACGAGCGGCGGTTCGCGGCCGCGCCGCCCGCGATCGCGCTCGGGGCGCTCCTCGCGCGCCGGCAGGACGAGGTGCGGCACGCCGAGGTCGAGCTCAGCCGCCTGGAGGAGGTCTACCGGGTGGCCGCGGCGGGCCGCGGGCCCACCGACGTGGTCGACGTGATCCGGGGCGAGGACGCCGTGCGGCACCGGTTCGAGCAGCTCCAGCTCGGGGCGCGCGAGTGCGTCGACGCGTTCGTGCGGCCGCCGGTGATCGTCACGTCCAGCCAGGAGAACTCCGCCGAGGGCCAGGCCGTGGAGCGGGGCGTGCAGTACCGCGTGGTGGTGGAGCGCAGCATGCTGGAGAGCCAGGACGTGACGATCGACGAGGCCGTCGAGGCCACGGAGGCGGGGGAGGACGTCCGGTTCGCCGAGCGCGTGCCGCTCAAGCTCATCGTGATCGACCGCCGGCTCGCCCTCATGCCGCTCACGTCGTCGGGCGACGTCGTCGGCGCGCTGCTGGTGCGCGAGAGCACGCTGCTCGACGCCCTGCTCGCGCTCTTCGAGAACGTGTGGGACCGGGCGACGCCGCTGCTGGTGGGCACGTCCGGCATGGCGGGCGACGTCGTGGACCACGTGGACGACGACGACGCGCGCGTGCTCGGGCTGCTGCTCGCCGGGCTCACCGACCAGGCGGTGGCCAAGCAGCTCGGCACGTCGCTGCGTACCGTGCAGCGGCGGGTCCGGGCCCTGATGGACCTCGCCGGCGTCGAGACCCGGGTGCAGCTCGGCTGGCACGCCGCGACCCGCGGCTGGGTGCGCTCGGGGGCCGTGCCGGTGTGACGTTGCCGACGACGGCACGGTGACGGCCGAAATCCGCTTTCCTGGCGGTGGGCCGGGGGTGAGGATCGGGCAGTGACCTCCTCTCCACGCACCGGCGCCCTCGGATTCTGGGCGGACCTGCCGCAGGACGGCCGCTGGCTGCTGTCCACTGTGGTGGTGCAGTTCTTCGGCCGCGGCCTGACGCTGCCCTTCACGATCATCTACCTGCACGAGGTGCGCGGGTTCTCGCTCGCCCTGTCCGGCACGCTCATGGGCCTGATCGCCGTGGTCGGCGTGCTCGTGACCGGCCCGGCCGGTGCCCTCGTCGACCGGTACGGGGCCCGGCGCGTCATGCTCACCGGCCTGTTCTTCGCCGTCGCGGGCTACTCGGTGCTGGCCTTCGCCACCACCCCGGTGGTCGCGGCCGCCGGGCTCGCACTGTTCGGCGTGCAGCTCGGCGTCGGCTGGCCGTCCGTGAACGCGCTGGTGGCCACGGTGGTCGACGGCGACCTGCGCCAGCGGTACTACGGCGTGAACTTCGCGCTGCTCAACCTCGGTGTCGGCGTGGGCGGCGTGGTGGGCGGGCTCGTGGTCGACGTCGAGCGGCCCGGCACGTTCGTGATGGCGTTCCTGGTCAACGCCGCGACGTTCCTGCTGCCCGTCGCGGTGCTGCTCGGGCCGCTGCGCCACCTGCACGGACGGGTGGACCGGCCGCACGACGCCGAGGTCGGCGGCGAGAGCTACCTGGCGATCCTGCGCCGCCCCGAGGTGCTGTGGCTCGCGGCGCTCGGGCTGCTCGCGGCGTTCGTGGGCTACGGCCAGATGGAGGGCGGCTTCCCGGCCTTCGCCCGGCAGGTCGCCGAGGTCTCCACGCGCGTGGTCGGCTTCGCGTTCGTGGTGAACACCGTGGTGATCGTGGCCCTGCAGTTCTGGGTGATGAACCGCGTGCGCGGGCGGCACCGCACGCGGGTGCTCGCGCTCATGGCGGTCGTCTGGGCGGTGGCCTGGCTGCTGCTCGGGGTGACCGGGCTGGTGCCGGGCGGCATGGCCGCCGTCGTGATCGTCCTGGCGTTCCACGGCGTGTTCGGCCTGGGGGAGACCCTCATGCAGTCCGTGCTGCCCGCGCTGACCAACGACATGGCGCCCGCACACCTGCGCGGCCGGTACAACGCGATCGGGTCGGGCTCGTTCCAGGCGGGCACCATCGCGGGGCCCGTGGTGGCGGGGCTGCTGCTGGAGCACGGCTGGTCCGGCGCGTTCATCGGCGTGGTGGTGGCCGGCTGCGCCGGGATCGCGGCGACGGCGTTCGCCGTCGGACGGCGGATCACGCCGGAGGTGAACGGCGTCGCGGACGCGACCCCGACGTCGTCCCCCACCGCCGCGACCCCGGCCTGAGCCGGGGCCGCGGGAGCGGTCAGGTGACCGGGTCCGACGACGACGCGTGCTCCTGCGCCCACGTCAGGGCGTGGTCCGCCACCTCCTGCCAGCCCTCAGCCCCGCACGTCCAGTGGTCGCGGCCCTCGAACTCGAAGTACTCCGTGATCGCGGGCGACTTGTCGTAGTGCTTGGCGTTGGACCGGTTCACCGACGGCGGCATGATGTGGTCCTCGCTGCCGGCGATGAAGAGCAGGGGAGCACGGTCGGCGGCGTAGTCCACGAAGGTCTCCTGCGGCCCGGGCTTGAAGTTGGCGAACAGCCCGTACTCCCAGACCCAGTGGCCCGGCGCCGGGATGGCGTACCGCTCCCAGACCTGGCGGGACTCCTCCTCCGAGAGCGTGTTGGTGAACGCGTAGTGGAACTCCTCGGCCGTGAAGCCGACGGCGCGGTGTCGGTTGGCGGGGTTCTTCAGCGCGGGGAACAGCGACCTGGCCTGGGACAACGGGTTGACCCGCACGCCCTCGGTCGGTGCGGAGTCGATCACCACGCCCGCGGCGCCGAGCCCCCGGGCGAGCAGGAGCTGCGTCAGGGTGCCGCCGAACGAGTGGCCGATGATGATCGGCGGGCTCGGCAGCGCCTCGATCACGCCGGCTAGGTGGTCCACCGTCTCGGGCACGGTGAGCTTCGCGATGAGGTCCGGGTCGGCCCGCAGGGCCTCGACCTCGATCTCGAAGCCGGGGTAGCCGGGCGTCACCACGTTCAGCCCCTTGGCCTGGTAGTGGTCGACCCACGCCTCCCAGCTGCGCGGGGTCATCCAGAGGCCGTGGACCAGGACGACGGTGTCGGGTTGTGCTGCGTTCATGACAGAGCTCCTCGGGGTGGGGTCGGGCGGGAACAGCGGGGACGGCGGGGGACAGCGGGGACGGACGGGCGCGAGGACGGCCGGGGACGAGGACGGTCAGCCGTCGATGAACGCCAGCAGGTCGGCGTGCAGGCGCTCGCGCTCCGTGTCGGGCAGGGCGTGGGCGGCGCCCTCGTAGACGGTCAGGACGGCGTCGTCGACCAGCGCGGCGGACCGCTTGCCGCCCACCTCGAACGGCACGATCTGGTCGTCGTCGCCGTGGATGACGAGCGTCGGCACGTCGACCTTCGCGAGGTCCGGCCGGAAGTCCGTGGCCGAGAACGCCGCGATGCACTCGTAGGCGCCGCGGTGCCCCGTCGCCATGCCCTGCGCCCAGAACGCGTCGCGGAACCCCTGGTCGACGTCCTGGTTCCGGTTGTGCCCGAAGAACGGGCCGTCGGCCAGGTCGCGGTAGAGCTGGGCCCGGTTGGCCCGCTCGCCCGCGCGGATCGCGTCGAAGGTCTCGGGCGGCAGGCCCTCCGGGTTGTCGGCGGTGCGTGTCATGAGCGGCGGAACGGCGGAGACCAGCACGAGCTTGGCGACCCGAGCGGTGCCGTGTCGGCCCACGTAGCGCACGATCTCGCCGCCGCCGGTGGAGTGGCCCACGAGGGTCAGGTCGCGCAGGTCGAGGGTGTCGATGAGCACCGCGAGGTCGTCGGCGTAGGTGTCCATCTCGTTGCCCTGCCAGGTCTGGCTGGACCGGCCGTGGCCGCGCCGGTCGTGCGCGACGACGCGGTGACCCCGCTCGGCCAGGAACAGCGCCGCCGCCTCCCACGCGTCGGAGCTCAGCGGCCAGCCGTGGCTCAGCAGCACCGGCGTACCGTCCGTGCCCCAGTCCCGGTAGAAGATCTCGGCGCCGTCGTCCGCTGTGACGTAAGGCATGTGGCCCCCCTCGGTCGGTCGGGTGATGGACCTCGACCTTCCCGCCGCGCCCGGTGCGCGCGGACCACGCGAACCGCGTAGTCCGTCGCGGGCCCGTGACCTGGGCTACGACGTGGTGGGGCGGGGCGGGGCCGCCAGCCGGTCGGCGAGCTGCCGCCGCGACGTGACGCCGAGCTTCTGGAACACCTTGCGCAGGTGGTAGTCGACGGTGCTGGGGCTGATGAACAGGTTCGCCGCGATCTCGGGGTTGGTGTGGCCGGCCGAGGCGAGCCGCGCGACGGTGTGCTCCTGCGCCGTCAGGCCGAACCGCCGCGGTGGCACGTCGATGTCCCCCGAGGCGCCCACGGCCGCGAGCTCCGCGACCGTCCGGGCGACGAACAGCTCGGCGCCGCTGTGGTGGAAGTGCGCCAGGGCGAGCCGGAGCTGCTCGGCCGCGTCCCGCCGGCGCCGGGCCCGGCGCAGCCACTCGCCGTAGACCAGGTGCGCCCGGGCCAGGTCCATCTCGGCCCCCGTGCCGCCCAGGGCCTCGACCGAGGCGACGTGGTGCCGCTCGGCGTCCTCGTCCGTCCCGGCCAGCGCCAGCGCCCGCTCGGCGACGCCGCGGCACCAGGGCGAGCCGTTCGTCTCCGCCAGGGAGGCCAGCAGCCCGGCGACCCGCGTCGCTTCCTCGGGGTGCCCGCTGCGCGCCGCCGCCTCGACGTAGTCCTGGTACTGGTCGGGTGTGACCTGCAGGAACGGGTCGGCGATCAGGGGGCTGAGCCGCTCGTACGCGTCCTGGTAGGCGCCCTCCGCGAGGTCGCGGACCGCGAGCGACGCGACGGCGGAGGCCTCGACCCCGCCGAAACCCGTGGCGGCGGCGCCGTCGGCGATCGCCCGGACGACGTCGCGGGGGGCACCGCCCCACGCCAGGACGGCGACGTTGGGCACGTTCTCGGCGTCCCACCCCATGGCCCGCCGCACCTCGCGCACCAGCTCGTCGTACGCGCCGGCCCGCCGCAGGGTGCCGCCCCACAGCTCCGAGAGCGCCATCACCCACAGCAGCGTGTCGAGCACCTGCAGCGCCCCGGAGTCGCGCGCCGCCTGGGCCGCGCGGTCGAGCCCGGCGGCCCGCCCGGCGTCGTCCCAGAGGAACGTGCCCAGCGACGCGATGGCCGTGCCCATGTGCATCATCAGGTCGTCGGGGAGCGAGAGGATCGCGGCCATGGCCGCGCGCGCCGGGGCCACGGCCCGCGGGTACGGGTCGAGCACGATGGCGCCCAGCCCCCGCAGGATGTCCGACGTCGGGCCGTCGGCCAGGTCGGCGCCGGCCTTCAGCCGCCGGCCCAGCTCCGCCTGGGTGACCCCGCTCATCAGCCGGTCGGCCGTGCAGCAGCTCTCGAACGCCCGCAGGAGTGCCACCTGCTCCCGCTCGGCGTCCTGCCCGTGGAACGCGTCGGCGGCGCGCAGGTGCGCCGCGGTGGCGCCGCGCACCCCCTCGGCGTCGGCGGTGAACAGGCTGAGCGCGGTGCGCACCGTCAGCGCGCGGCCCCGCGTCACCGGATCCACGGCCGCCAGGTCGATCTCGTCCACGAGCCGCTGGGCCACATGGGCCGCGCCCACGGCCAGCGCGGCCTCGGCCGCGCCGACCTGGCGCGCGTCGCGGACCGGGCCGGGCGCCGTCAGCTCGGCGGCCCGCGTCAGGATGGTCGCGCGCGAGGCGAGGCCGCCGCGCCGCGCGGCCAGGTCCGCGGTGTGCGCCAGCCGGTCGGCGACGGCGGGGTCCGTGCCCAGCACGGCGCGCGCGGCGTGCCAGGCCTCGGTCTCGACCATGCCGAGGCCCTCGGCCGCCCGGGCGAGCGCCCCGTGCATCCGGCGCAGCTCCGCGCCGGGCGCGGCGTTGTAGACGGCGGACCGCACCAGCGGGTGCCGGAACCGCACGACGGGCTGGAGCTCCACCAGGCCGGCCACCTCGGCGCGGTCGCCGTCGTCGGGTCCCAGGCCCACGTCGGCGGCCGCCGCGGTCACCAGGTCGATGTTCCCGGTCGAGTCCGCCGCGGCCAGCAGCACCCAGGTCTGCACGCGCGGGTCGGCCCGCCGCACCTGCCGCACGTAGTGCTCCTCCAGGTGCCGGCCGACGGGCACCGGCGCGCCGCCGAGGCCCAGGTCCGGGAGCTCGTGCACCAGGGCGTCGCCCGCCAGGTCGATCAGGGCCAGCGGGTTACCCCCGGTCGCGCGGGCGATGGCGGCGGCCGCCGACGGCGCGAGCGGCCGCTCCGCCGACCGGTTCAGGAGCTGCGCCGCCGCCTCGGGGTCGAGACCCGTGAGGCCGAGCCGCGGCACGCCGCCCATCCGGTCGGCGAACCCGCCGTCGTCCCGGGCCGCGAAGACCACCGCCACGTTCTCGACCGCGAGGCGCCGCGCCACGAAGGCGAGGGCGTCCAGGCTCTCGGCGTCGATCAGGTGCGCGTCGTCGACCACGCACACCACCGGGGTGTCGGCCCCGGCGGCGGCGAGGAGCCCGAGCACGCCGAGGCCCACCAGGAACCGGTCCGGGGCCGGCCCGTCGGCCTGGCCGGACGCCACGCGCACCGCCTGCCGCTGCCGCGCCGGGAGGCTCTCGCAGTGCTCGCGGAGCAGGGAGACGAGCCGCTGCACGGCCGCGAACGGGATGGTCGACTCCGACTCGTACCCGTCCAGGCGGATCGTGGCGAGGCCCGGTGCCCGCGTCGCCGCGGTCAGCAGGCAGGTCTTGCCGATGCCCGGCTCGCCCAGGACCAGCAGCGATCCGCCGCGGCCGTTGCGCGCACCGCCGAGCAGCGTGGCCAGCCGGCGCAGCTCCTCGTCGCGCCCCACGGGGGCGGCGGCGGTTTCCATGCGCCCCACGGTAGGGCCGACGGCGAGGGACTACGTGGTTCACGTGGTCCATATCACCCGGCCCGCTGCGGATGATCTTTGGTGTCCGTACCACGACAGGAGACATACCGATGACCAGGAGACGCTTCACCCGCCCCACCGCACTGGTCGCAGCGCTCGCTACCGCGCTGCTCGCACTCTCTTCCGTGACCGGCGCCACCGCGCCGGCCCGTACGCACGGCTCCTCGGGGGGCCACGGTGACCACGACAAGCCCACCATCGTGCTGGTCCACGGCGCGTTCGCCGACTCCAGCGGCTGGTCCGGCGTCACCGAGCGCCTCCAGGACCGCGGTTACCCGGTCCTGGCGTTCTCCAACCCGCTGCGCGGCCCGACGTCGGACAGCGAGTACCTGCGCCTCTTCCTCGACACGATCGAGGGGCCGATCGTGCTGGTGGGCCACTCCTACGGCGGCGCCGTCATCACCAACGCCGCGACCGGCGACGAAGACGTCGAGGCCCTGGTCTACGTGGCGGCCTTCGCGCTCGCGGAGGGTGAGACCGTGGCCGACGCCAACGCGCTGGGCGGTGGCCCGCCGCCCGTGGTGATCGACCACCTGGTGCTGCGCCCGTACCCGGGAGCCCCCGAGAACGACGCCGACGCCTACATCGATCCCGAGTGGTACCCGCGGCTGTTCGCCCAGGACCTCCCGCGCGACACGGCCCGCGTCATGGCCACCAGCCAGCGCCCGGCGACGCTGAGCTCGCTCGTGACGCCGTCCGGCCCGCCCGCCTGGGAGGACATCCCGAGCTGGTACATCGTGGCCAAGAACGACCGGATCATCCCGCCCCAGGCGGAACGGGCCATGGCCGAGCGCGCCGGCTCCACGACGGTAGAGCTCAAGAGCTCGCACGTCGCGATGATCAGCCAGCCGGGTGCCGTCACCAAGGTCATCCTGGACGCGGCCCGCAACAGCTGACGTCCTGTCCGCCGCCCGGGTGCTGGTTCCCAGGCGGCGGACAGCGGGTGATCAGTCGACTTTCGTTGCCCTTTTCGCCCGCTCTCTCCAGAGTGTCACGTGGCCCTCGCTCGTGGGCCAGTGGTTGCGCCCCGCACGGAGCGCTTGCACCCCGGAGGCAAGATGCACAGTCGCATGCCAACCAGACGCGCGCCGATCGCTCTCGCAGCGGTCGGCGCTCTGCTGGCCACCACGGTGAGCGTGACCCCTGCGCTCGCGAGCACACCGGCACCCTCGCAGACAGTCGGTAAGGTCGCCGCCGACGTGCCGGAGCGTGCCGCCGACAAGCTCACGCCCGGCGTGCAGACACGGCTGGAGGCCAAGGATACCGCCGACTTCTGGGTCCGGTTCGCCGACACCCCGGACCTCGCCCCGGCGAAGGCGATCGCCGACTGGGACGAGCGCGGTCAGTACGTCTACGACGCCCTGACCCGGACGGCCAAGGCGTCGCAGGCGGGTGTCGTCGCCGACCTGGAGGCCGCGGGCGCCGACTACGAGTCCTACTGGATCAGCAACGCGATCCTCGTCGAGGACGGCACCCGGGAGCTCGCGGAGCAGGTCGCCGCGAGCCGCGAGGTCGAGCAGGTGCACGAGCGGTTCGCGGCGCAACGCGTCGAGCCCGTCGAGCGCAAGGCCCCGACCGCGCGGGCTCCGCTCGCGACCGAGTGGGGCCTCGACGCGATCCACGCCCCCGAGGTGTGGGACCTGGGCTACACGGGTGAGGGCATCACCGTGGCCAACATCGACTCCGGCGTCGACGTGGAGCACCCGGCACTCCTGGAGCACTACCGGGGCTACCTGGGCGAGGGCGGCCTGAGCAACGACTACAACTGGTTCGACGCCGGCGGCTACTGCGACGGCTCCCCGTGCGACGGCGACGCCCACGGCACGCACGTCATGGGCACCATGGTGGGCGACGACGGCGCGGGCAACCAGGTCGGCGTCGCACCGGGCGCCGACTGGATCGCGGCCAACGGCTGCGCCTCCTGCTCGGACGCCGACCTGCTCGCGTCCGGCCAGTGGATCCTCGCGCCGACGCGCGCCGACGGCTCGGACCCCGACCCGTCGCAGCGCCCGCACGTCGTGAACAACTCGTGGGGTCAGCAGGAGCCCGGCGCCATCGACGACTTCCTGTCCGAGGAGATCGCCGCCTGGGAGGCGGCGGGCATCTTCGGCGCATGGGCGGCGGGCAACGCGGGCGAGGCCGGCTGCCAGTCGACGTCGTCCCCGGGGGCCAACGTGGCCACCTACGCGGCCGGCGCGTTCGGGGAGTCCGGCGAGATCGCCGAGTTCTCCTCGCGCGGCCCGGGCGCCGACGGCGTGACCAAGCCGAACCTGGCCGCCCCCGGCGACAATGTGCGCTCGTCCGTGCCCGGCGGCGACTACGCCGAGTTCAGCGGCACGTCCATGGCGTCGCCGCACCTCGCGGGTGCCGTGGCGCTCCTGTGGAGCGCGGCCCCGGTCCTGGTGGGCGACATCGAGGGCACCCAGGCCCTGCTCGACCAGACGTCGGTCGACGTGGCCGACGACACCTGCGGCGGCACCCCCGCCGACAACAACGTGTGGGGCGAGGGCAAGCTCGACGTCGCGGCGCTCGTCGCGGCCGCGCCGACCGACGGCTTCGGCTTCGTCGAGGGCACCGTGACCGACGCCGACGGCGAGCCCGTCGGCGGCGCGCGCGTCACGTCCGGCGAGCGCTCCGACACCACGGACTCGGAGGGCGCCTACCGTCTGGGCCTCGAGGAGGGCGCGCACGACCTGGCCGTATCGGCCTTCGGGTACCTGGACGCCACGGCGCAGGCCGACGTCGTCGAGCGTGAGACCGTCACGGTGGACGTGAGCCTGGAGGCCGCGCCCACGACGACCGTGACCGGTACCGTCACCGACGGTTCCGGGCACGGCTGGCCGCTCGACGCCGAGGTCACGGTGCAGGGCGCGCCGAGCAGCGTCGCCGCCTGGACCGACCCGTTCACGGGGGAGTACTCGCTGGAGCTGCCGCAGTCGGCCACGCACACGCTGGTGGTGCAGCCGTCCGTTGCGGGGTACGCGACCTTCACGCGGGACGTCGAGGTGGGCACCGGGCCCACGTCGGCCGACGCCCCGCTCGCCGTGCTCGCCGAGTGCACCGCGCCCGGCTACGCCCTGACCGGGGCGGGCATCGGTGCCGAGGAGTTCGAGTCAGGTGACGTGCCCGAGGGCTGGACGGTCGAGGACCTGGCCGGCACCGAACAGGTCTGGACCTTCGACGACCGGTTCGAGTCGTCCAACCAGACCGGCGGCGAGGGCCTGTTCGCCGAGGTGAACAGCGACGCCTACGGCGAGGAAGGTGTGCAGGACACGACGCTCACCTCGCCGTCCTACGACCTGAGCGGCCTCGACGCGCCGCTGCTCACGTTCGACCAGGCGTACGCCGCGTTCTTCGACTACGCCGACGTGGACCTCAGCCTCGACGGCGGCGAGACGTGGGAGACGGTGCTGCACCAGACCTCCGACGCGCTCGGGCGCACGGTCGTGCCGCTGGCCGGCGCGGGCGGCGAGTCCGACGTGCGGGTCCGGTTCCACTACGGGGACGCCGTGTACGCCCTGTTCTGGCAGGTCGACAACGTCTCGGTCGGTTCGTGCGAGCCGGTCGACGGCGGCGTCGTGGCCGGGTTCGTCCACGACCTCAACACCGGTGACGGCGTGAACGGTGCCACGGTGACCGCGGGGGAGCAGAGCGTCCGGACCGCCGACCCCGAGAACCCGTCGGTCGACGCCGGCTACTACTCGCTGTTCACCCCGGCCACGGGCGAGCAGCAGGTCGGCTACGCGGCCAAGGACTACGAGCCCACCGAGGCCACGACGACGGTCGTCGCCGACGCGATCACCCGGCAGGACGTCGAGCTCGCGGCCCCGCTGCTGAGCGTCTCGCCGGGCGAGCTGCACCGCGAGGTGCGGCTGGGCGGCACCCGGTCCGGCTCGTTCACCGTGACGAACGAGGGCACCGCGCCCGCGGACGTCGAGGTGGCGCCCGCGTCGTCCGACTTCGAGATCCTCGGGGCCGCATCGGGCAGCGGCGTCATCAAGGGAGCCTCCGGCGAGGTGACCGAGGTGAGCACGGCGGCGCCGTCGGGCGCGAAGGGTGCCCAGGACGTGGCCGCGGCGAAGGACGACGGGCTGGCCCGGAACGGGAAGCACCCTGGGCGCACGGTGACGCCGTCCGCCCCGCCGGCGCTGCTCGCGGACGGGACCACCATCACGCACTCCTCGTCGCAGGACATCACGCTGGGCAACTCCGTGGCCTGCGTGGGCAGCCAGACGCAGTGGCTGCGCACGTTCACGCTGGAGGACTTCGACATCCAGGGCGAGCTGGCCGTGACCGACGTGTCCTTCGGCGTGGAGACCGCGGCGGCGGACACCGACGTCACCGTCAACCTGTACGAGCTCGACGGGGACTTCGTCTACGCGAACATGACGAAGGTCGGCACGGCCGACGTCACCCTGGAGGCGCAGGAGCTCACGCTGGTCGACGTGCCGGTCACCGGCACAGCGTCCGGCACGCTCGTGGTCGAGGTCGTCAGCTCGGGCGAGTTCTTCATCGGGTCCAACGCGGAGCCGGAGACGGCGCCGTCGTACCTGGCCTCCGACGACTGCGGCAACCCCGAGCCCGCGACGGTCGAGGAGCTCGGCTTCCCGGACATGCACACCGTGCTCAACGTGACCGGCGAGACCACGGTGGACGTGCCGTGGCTCGACGTCCAGCCGCCGGCGTTCACGCTGGCCCCGGGCGCGTCGGCCAAGGTGTTCGTGGACCTCGACAGCAGCCGGGTGGACCAGCCGGGCACCTACACCTCGGCGGTCGTGGCCGACGGCGGTACGCCGTACGCCGAGCCCCGGGTCCAGGTGTCTCTGGCTGTGACCCCGCCGGCGAGCTGGGGCAAGATCGCCGGCACGGTCACCGGAGCCACCTGTGATGACGAGACCGTCCCGCTGGAGGGCGCGTTCGTGGTCATCGACGGCTCGGAGTACGACGTCACGCTCGTCACCGGGCCGGACGGCGGCTACGCCCGCTGGATGGGGATGTCCAACAACCGGCTGTCGCTGCTCAGCTCGGCGACGGGCTACCCGCCGGAGTCGAAGCAGGCACGCATCATCAAGGGTCAGACCGTGGTGCACGACTTCGAGCTGAACGAGTACTGCGGCTAGTCCTTGTGGCTGGTCCATGCGGCCGGCCCGTGCGGCGGGCCGGCCGCGCATCGTCCGCGTCTGGTCCCGGGGTTCGCGCCCCGGGGTCAGGCGCGGACGGCGTTCCGGCGGCCGCCGGTCCAGGTGGCGATCCCGAGGGCCAGCGCCAGGACGGCGGCGACGGCCGGGACCAGCAGGGCGCGCTGGTAGTCGGCCGCTCCTGCCGCCGTGGTGTGGCCGTCGACCAGCACGATCGTGGCGGCCGTGACGCCCAGCGCGGCGCCGAACTGGAACGCCGTGTAGACGACGCCGCCGGCCACGCCGTGCTCCGACTCGGCCAGGCCCGCCGTCGCCGCCGCGGTCAGCGGTCCGTAGATCAGCGCGAACATGACCGCGACCAGCAGCAGGGACGGCAGCAGGTCGAGATAGCCCCAGGTCCCGTCGAGGCGCAGCGCCAGGACGAACGCCGCGGCGCCGGCCAGCAGCCCGGCCACGAGCACGGGCACGTTGCCGAACCGGGCGACCAGCCGGTGGGTGAGCAGCGGCGCGATGATCATGTCGGCGCCCATGACGGCGAACACCAGCCCCGTCGCGACGGGCGACCACCCGCGGTACTCCTGCAGGTACAGCGTGATCAGGAACTGGAACGAGAAGAACGCGCCGATCACCAGCAGCCCCGCGAGGCTCGCGCGCAGCAGAAGGCCCTCGCGCAGCACGGCCAGGCGCAGCAGCGGGTCGGCCGCCCGGCGCTCGATCAGCACGAACGCGCCGGTCAGCGCCGCCGCCGCGACGAACGACCCGACCGCTGCGACGACGTGCCCACCCTCGCCGACCGCCACCACGCCGTAGATCAGGGCGACCATCGCGGCCGTGAGCGTGATCGCACCGCCGACGTCGAACCCGCCGCGCGGCCTCTCGGCGGGCTCGTCCAGGCGGATGAGCAGCCGCCCCGCGACCCAGAGCGCGGCGCCCACGATCACCGGCGCGAAGAACACCCAGCGCCAGCCCGCCTCGGTGAGGAACCCGCCCGCCACGACGCCGAGCGTGAACCCGCCCGCGCCGATCGCCCCGTAGATCGCCAGCGCGCGGTCGCGCAGCGGGCCCTCGGGGTAGCTGGTGGTCAGCAGGCTGAAGCCCGCCGGTGTCATGAACCCCGCGGTGGCTCCCGTGACGAACCGGGCGACGACCAGCACCCAGGCGTCGTCGGCCAGGCCGCCCAGGCCGGAGAACACGACGAACACCGCGAGGGCGACCAGGAAGGTGCGGCGCCGGCCCAGGAGGTCGGCCGTGCGGCCGCCGAGGATCATGAACCCGCCGTAGGCCAGCACGTAGGCGCTGATCACCCAGTGTGCGTCGGCGGTGGCCAGGCCGATGTCGGCGGCGATGGCCGGCACCGCGACGTTGAGCATCGCGATGTCGATGCCCTCCAGGAAGAGCGCGCCGCAGACGACGGCGAGCACTCCCCAGCCCGTCCGCGTCGCGGTGGTCGGTCGTGCGACCGCACTCGTGTCCGTCACGGAGATCTCCTCGCTCGGGTCCTCATGGTTACCACTTGTAACCATGACGATCGTTGGGCACGATCGACGGATGGCACAAGAAGGCACTTCGACGTCACCGGGTTCCCTCGAGGTAACCGCCGCGGAGCTGGCGGAGTGCCGGGCGGACCGCGACCCGTTCCAGTGGGACGTCCGCGAGGACTGCCAGGTGCGGCAGATCCTGGACCGCATCGCCGACAAGTGGTCCCTGCTGGTCATCGCACTGTTGGACGAGAGGACGCTGCGGTTCGGCGAGCTGGGCCGGGAGATCGACGGCATCAGCAAACGGATGCTGACCGTGACGCTGCGCAACCTCGAACGCGACGGCCTGGTGCGCCGCACGGTCTACCCCGAGATGCCGCCGCGCGTGGAGTACGAGCTCACCGCGCTGGGCCGCACGCTGCTCGCGACGACCCAGGCGCTGGTGTCCTGGACCGAGGAGCACCAGGACCAGATCGCCGAGGCCCGCGCGGCGTTCGAGACGGCGAACGGCGGAGCGAGCGTCGGCGTCTGAGCGGCCCGCCGGGATCTGAGCGGTCCGCCGAGATCTGCCGTCGGCGGGTACACGACTGGGGCGGAGGGTGTCGGCTGGGCTGAACTTCGTTCGGCTGCGGCCCGGGTTCTTCAGCTGCGCAGGATTATTCGGCCCAGCCGGATTATGCGGGGCCAGGCTGACCGAAGTTCAGCGCACCCGGCCGGTCTCGTCTGAGGGCGTGTCACCCGGACGGCGCAGCACCCGCGGCCGCAGCGCCCCGCCCGGTCCGCCCAGATCGAGGGCTGGGTCAGATCAGGTCCCACGGGACCGCGGCCAGGCGGTCGACGACGCCCGTCAGGAGCGGCCCGGCGTCGGGCAGCGGGACGTCGTCGATCGACGCGACGGCGACGACGCCGATCGAGTTGACGAGGAACGCCCCGGCGAAGCCGGCGACGTCGGCGACCGGGACGAGCCTGCGCGACGACGGCGTCGTGGCCTCGACCAGGCGCATCGCGGTGCCGTGGAGCCAGGGGGCCTCCGGCCAGACGACGGCGCCGTCGGGCTCCAGGAAGCCGATGTTGGCGATCGAGGACTCCGCGACGGCGCCGTCGGGCGTGGTGAGCAGGGCGTCGTCGTAGCCGTCGAGGCCGACCCGGCGGGCCCACTCGAGCTGGGCGAAGCCGCCCAGGTGCTTGAGGTGCGCGAACGGCCGCAGGTAGGGGACCGACCGCAGCCGCTGCGGTCCGGCGGGCGCGTGGTGCGGCTCGGCGACCGTGACCACCACGTGCTCGGCATCGCGCAGGACGACACGCACGGAGGCGTCCGGCGTGCCGTCCAGGGCGTGGCGCACCAGGCCGCGGACCCGGTCCGCCTCCAGCGGGCGGTCGAACAGCTCGTGGTGCGCCTCGTCCAGCCGGGTCAGGTGGTGGGCCAGGCCCTGGACCCCGCCGTCGCGCACCTGCATGGCCGTGAAGTGGCCGTAGGTGCTGAACAGGTCCGTGGGTGCGGCGGGGCGGCCGTCGGTCTCGATGCGCACCCTCGGACCCTAGCCCGCGGTCAGGCGGTGACGGCGGCGTGGGACGTGGCCCAGGTCAGGGCGTGGTCCGCGATCTCCTCCCAGCCCGGCTGGGAGACGAGCCGGTGCGTGCGGCCCGCGTACTCCTTGTACTCGACGACCGAGGGGCTGCCGGTGCCGGTGTACTTGGCCACGATCGCCTTGCCGATGGCCGGCGGGGCCACGTGGTCGATGCCACCGGTGATCACCAGGAGCGGCGCGCGGTCGGCGCGGGCGTAGTCGACGTGGGTGACGCCGGTCTTCTCGTTCATGGTCGACGCGACGCCCTCGAAGAGGACCCGGTTGTAGGACGGGACGGCGGACTGTTCCCAGAGGACGTCCGACGAGGCGCGGTTCAGGTCGTTGCCGAACGTGAAGTGGAAGTGCCCCTTCGACAGCGGCTTGGCGCCGTTGCGGCCGAACGGGTTGGACAGGATCGGCAGGCCGGTGCGCAGCGTGGACAGCGGCAGCACGCTGATGCCGGCGGTCTGCGCGGGCGCGACGCCGACGTAGGCGGCGCCGAGGCCGCGGTCGGCCAGCATCTGGGTGATGACGCCGCCGAACGAGTGGCCCATGATGATCGGCTTCACCGGCAGGGCGCGGATGATGCGCTCGTAGTGGTCGGTGATCTCCTTGAGGCCGACGCCGCGCAGGGCCGCGGGGTTGCTGCGGATGTCCTGCACGCTGCGGTCGTCGATGCCGGGCCAGCCCGGGACGATCACCTCGTGGCCCGCCGCGCGGAAGCGCTCGGCCCAGGTGTCCCAGCTCGCGGGCGTCATCCAGAGGCCGTGGACCAGGACGATCGACAGCTTCTCCGGGGTGGTGCCGGTGACGTCGCCGGTGGTGTCGGGGGTGGCGTTCATGGCGGGCTCCTCAGGTTCGGTGGGCCGGGCTCCCCGGTCCGTCAGCAGGAAGAACGATCGTTCTTTCTCTGTTATTCCAGAAAGGTACGCCCGCACCCGGCCGGCGTCAACGCCCCACGAGAAAGATCGTTCTATGCTCAAAGACATGGCACCCAGATCCACTGCCTCCCGCGCACCTCGTAAGACCGCCGAAGGAGGCTCTGAGGCCCGCGAACGCCTGCTGCGGACCGCGTCCGAGCTGTTCTACGCCGAGGGCATCCACGTGGTGGGGGTGGACCGCATCGTCGCGGCGGCCGGCGTCACGCGGGCCACGTTCTACCGGCACTTCCCGAGCAAGGAGGACCTGGTCGAGGCCTACCTCGGCGTGGAGGACGCGAACCTGCGCGCCGCGCTCGACGGCGCCCAGGGCGCCACCGACGACCCGGTCGAGCTCGTCGGGCTGATCATCCAGGGCATCGCCGAGGACGTCGCGCGGCACCACACCCGCGGCTGCCCCTTCATCAACGCCGCCGCCGAGTACCCCGACGCCGACAGCGGGGTGCGGCGCGCCGTCGACACGCACCGCGCCTGGTTCCGCGGCGCGCTCGAGGACGCCCTCACTGCCGCCGGGGCCGACGACGCCGTGACACGCGCCGGGCAGCTCGTGCTGCTGCGCGACGCCGCGCTGGTCGGCGGCTACCTCGACGGCTGGGACAACGTGCGCGTGGCGTTCGTGAGCGCCGCCCGCCAGGCGGCAGGCCTGGACCCGGCGGCGTAGGGCACGACGCCGGCCCGGCAAGCCACATATCGGACTTCCCTTTGCCGAGCTTTGACCCATATCCTGGCGTCCGTCGCACGACCGGCACGAGGGGGAACGGCCTGATGAACGCACCCGACGCAGGACGGGGGACCGCGCGCGGAGTGCGCGGCGTCCTCGCGGCGTCGGCGGCGACCCTCGTGGCCCTGGCCTCGCACCTCGCCGGTGGCGGGGACCTGCCCGGCTGGCTCGGCATCCTCGTGCCGTGGGTGCTCTCCCTCCCCGTCTGCACGGCCCTGGTCGCCCGCCGGCTCACCCTGCCGCGCCTGTCGGTGTCGGTCGCGGCGAGCCAGCTCCTGTTCCACCTGCTCTTCCAGCTCGGCACCCCGGCCGGCGCGCTGGGGTCCGTCGCGAACCCGCACGGGGCCCACGGCGGGCACGGGGACATGGCCCCGCTGACCGCGTCGGGCGCACCGGTGCCGATGGAGCTGCTGCACGGCGGGCCGCAGATGTGGCTCTGGCACGGGATCGCGGCGGCGGTCACCGTCGTCGTCCTGCACCGCGGGGAGCTGCTCCTGCGGCGCCTGCGCGAGCTCGGCGCCCGCGCGGCGGCCTGGCTGCTGCGCGCGTGGCCCGTCCTCGACCGTCCGACCTCCTTCGTGGTGCCCGCCCGCTCGGGCGTGCCCGCCGAGACCTTCCGCCCGCTCCACCCGGGCCCCCGCCTCACCCCCCTGCTCCGGAGGGGACCTCCCGCACCGCACGCGGTCTGAGCTCTGCCCCGCGGGCGCACGTGTGCCCGCGGGCTGTTCCGTGCTCGCCGCGTGGGTTCCCCCTGCGCGGCGGGCGGGGACGCGTGCGTCCCCGTGTGTGCCGACGTCGATCCCTGACGTCCGAGGAGAGGTCCCTTCATGCCCCGAACCCGTCCCCTCGTGGCCGGGCTCGCGGTGGCCGTCGTCGCGCTGTTCGCGACCGCTGCCCCCGCGTCCGCCCACGACAAGCTGGTCTCCAGCGATCCGGCGCCCGACGAGACGCTGAAGGAGGCACCGGACACGGTGTCCCTGAAGTACTCGGCCGACGTCCTGGACATGGGCGCCGCGGTCGTCGTCACCGACGGCGACGGCACCGACTGGGTGTCCGACGCGCCGGCGATCGACGGGGCCACCGTCACGGCGGTCCTGGATCCCGGGCTGCCGGACGGCGGCTACGAGATCCGCTGGCGCGTCGTGTCCTCGGACGGGCACCCCATCACGGGGATCGTCCCGTTCGCCGTCGGCGACGACGAGGAGCCGGGGGCGGGATCCGGGGCGGGCGACGCCGGGGACGACGCCGCGGGTGCGGCGAGCACCCCGGCAGCCGAGGCCGGCGCCGGCACACGGAGCAGCACGCAGAACCAGACCGCGCAGCAGGACGAGGGGCCCTGGCGGGTCGTCCTCGTCGGTGCGGGCGGGGCCGCCGTCGCGGCGGCCCTGTTCGCGCTGGTCCACCTTCTGCGCCGCCGGGATGCGAGCGGCCCCGACGACGCCGGGGACACCCCGGGCGCGTCGGGAACGATGTGAGAGGTACTGCCGTGCACAACCGAACGATGAACCACCGAACGATGAACAACCGTCCAGCCGGCCGCCGGGGCAGGTCGGCGACCGCCGGGCTCGGCGTCGTCCTCGCCGCGCTGGCCCTGGCGGGCTGCGCCACCGCGGACGCCGCGGACGACGACGGCGGCTCCGCCGCGCTCGCCGCCCAGGGCGTGACCCTGACCGACACGTGGGTCAAGGCCGCCGACTCCGGGATGTCCGCCGCGTTCGGCGGGCTGACCAACTCCGGCGCGCAGGACGTCACGGTCGTCTCGGCGACCACCGCGGCGTCCTCGATGCTGGAGCTCCACGAGACGGTGGAGAACGAGACCGGCGAGCTGGTCATGCGGGAGATCGACGGCGGGTTCGTCGTCCCCGCCGGTGACACGCTGACGCTCGAACCGGGCGGCAGCCACCTCATGCTCATGGACCTCACCGACCCGCTGGAGGCGGGCGACGAGGTCACGTTCACGCTCACCTTCTCCGACGACTCGACCTACGAGTTCACGGCGCCCGTCAAGGACTACTCCGGGGCGAACGAGAACTACGTGGGCGGGGACGCCGGTTCGGACGCGGGCATGGACATGGGCTCGGACACGGGCGACGCCGACGGCACGGGCACGGACGGCTGATGACCGCGCCTGACCACGGTGCGCGCACCGCGCGGTCGGGGTCGACCCGGCGGCAGTTCCTCCTCGGGGGAGCTGTCGCCGGCGTCGGCGCGGCCGCCGCGATCGGTGCCGACACCGCGCTGAACGCCTCCGCCGAGGAGCCGCCGTCGGCGCCGCTGAACGGCGACCTGACCGTGCCCTTCCACGGCGCGCACCAGGCGGGGATCGACACCGCCGCCCAGGCGCACGGGCTCTTCGTCGCGCTCGACCTGCACGACGGCACGGACCGCGCGGACCTGACCCGGATGATGCGCATCCTCACCGACGATGCCGCCCGGCTCACCCAGGGCGCCCCGGCGCTCGCGGACTCCGAGCCGGAGCTCGCCGTGGCCCCCGCCCGGCTCACCGTGACGTTCGGGTTCGGGCCGGGGTTCGTCGAGCGGGCGGGCGGCGCCGGCCCCGACTGGCTCCGGCCGCTCCCGCCGTTCGGGATCGACCGGCTGGAGCCCGGGCTCGGCGACGGCGACCTGCTGCTCCAGGTCGCGGCCGACGACCCGCTGACGGTCGCCCACGCCTCGCGCATGCTGCTCAAGGACACCCGCAGCTTCGCGTCCGTGCGCTGGACCCAGCAGGGGTTCCGGCGCGCGCACGGCACCGTCGCGCCGGGCACGACCATGCGGAACCTGTTCGGCCAGGTCGACGGGACCACCAACCCGGCCCCGGGCACCGCCGACTTCGACCGTGTGGTCTGGTCCGGCGACGGCTGGCTCGCCGGCGGCACCGGCATGGTGGTGCGCCGCATCCGCATGGACCTGGACACGTGGGACGAGCTCGACCGGGGCGGGCGGGAGCAGGCGGTGGGCCGGACCCTGTCGAACGGCGCGCCGCTGACCGGCACGGACGAGCTCGACGAGCCGGACTTCACGGCCACCACCGCGATCGGCTTCCCCGTCATCCCGGAGTTCTCGCACCTGCGCCGCGCGCGCAGCGAGCACCCGGGCGAGCGCATCTTCCGCAGGGCCTACAACTACGACGACGGCGGTGCCGGGGCTCAGGTCTCCGACGCCGGCCTGATCTTCGTCTCGTTCCAGGCGGACGTCGACCGACAGTTCGTCCCCCTCCAGCGCCGCCTGGACCAGCTCGACCTGCTCAACCAATGGACCGTGCCCATCGGCTCGGCCGTCTTCGCCATCCCACCCGGGTGCGGCGAGGGCGGATTCATCGGCGAATCCCTCCTCACCTGAAAGCAGGATCCACATGACCGACACGATCACGGGCTCCGACGTCCCCACGGCCGCCGACCCCGCACCACCACGTGGCCGCACACCCTGGTTCGGCCCGCTGCTGCGGCGGCTGCACTTCTACGCGGGCCTCCTCGTGGGCCCGTTCATCCTGGTCGCCGCGACCAGCGGCGCCCTCTACGCGCTCACCCCCGCCCTGGAGCAGGTGGTCTACGACCAGGAGCTGCACGCCCCGGTCGCCGACACCGCCCTGAGCCTGGGCGACCAGGTCGAGATCGCCCAGGGCCAGGTCGAGCCGGACGCCGTGCTCACCGCCGTCCGCCCCGCGCCCGAACCCGGCGACACCACCCGCGTGATGTTCGGCGAGGACGGCCTGGGCCCCAGCGAGTCCCGGGCGATCTTCGTCGACCCCGCGACCGGCGAGGTCCGCGGCGACCTGACCGTCTACGGCTCCAGCGGCGCGCTGCCGCTGCGCACCTGGATCTCCAACCTGCACCGCAGCCTGCACCTCGGCGATCCGGGGCGGATCTACAGCGAGCTGGCGGCGTCCTGGCTCGGCATCGTTGCGGTGGCGGGGCTGATCCTGTGGATCGGCCGGCTGCGGGCGTCCCGGCGGGCCGCCGGCGTCGTCCGGCCGAAGCGCCGGCAGACCGGGTACCGGCGGCTGTTGTCCTGGCACACCGCAGTGGGCGCCGTCGTGGTGCTGGGCGCGCTGTTCCTGTCGGTCACCGGGATCACCTGGTCCCAGTACGGCGGCGCCAACGTCGGCGAACTGCGCAGCGCCCTCGGCTGGACCACGCCCGCGCTGGACACGCGCGTGGCGGGCGGCGCACCCGCCGAGGCGGACGAGCACGCCGGGCACGGGGGCGGCGCCCCCGGGGCGGACGGCGCGGTGGACCCCGCGACGTTCGACGCCGTGCTCGCGGTCGCACAGGGCATCAACGTCAACACGAACGAGGTGGAGATCAAGCCGCCCGCCGAGGCCGGCACGGCGTGGACCGTGCAGGAGAACAAGAGCGACCTGCCCACCGAGGCCGACTCCGTGGCCGTCGACGGGGCCACGATGCAGGTGGTGCACCGGACCGACTTCGTGAGCTTCCCGCTGCCCGCCAAGCTCACCACCTGGGGCATCGACCTGCACATGGGTCTGCTGCTCGGCACGGTCAACCAGGTCCTGCTGTTCGTGCTCGCGCTCGGCATCGGCTCGATGGTGGTGCTCGGCTACCTCATGTGGTGGAAGCGGCGGCCCACGCGCGAGCCGCGGGGTCGGCGCGGGCTGGGCGGTCCGGCGCCGCGGCGTGGGGTGCTCCAGGGCACGCCGTGGTGGGGGCTGGCGGTGGTCGCCGCCGTCGCGATCACGGTGGGGACGTTCCTGCCGCTGGTCGGGTACACGCTCGTGGCGTTCGTCCTGGTGGACGTCGTTGTCGGGCTCGTGCAGGCGCGGCGGGCCGGGGAGCGGGTCAGCGCCACGCCCTGACCTCGAACCCGGCGTCGGCGACGGCCGTCGCGACGCGGGTGTGGTCGACCGGTGAGAGGGTCTGGAACGTGACCCGCCCCGACGCCGCGTCGATCCGCACCCGCCAGACGCCGGGCACCGCGGACAGCTCGGTGAAGAGGGCGCGCCGACAGTGCTCGCAGGTTCCGGTGTTCACGTACAGCTCGGTCGTGCGCACCGGAACCACCCCGCTCCACGTCCGCCCCCGGTCCCCAGAACCGTACAACATCTCTACATCATGTGGTACTGTCGCGGCGGTTCGGCCGCTTCAACTTCTCGGGACGCGGGGGCGCCAGTGACGTCGGACCCAGCCGTGCAGTGGGCGGCGACAGCCCTCTTCGGCGTCCTGAGCGCCTGGTCGCTCCGGCGACTGGCCACAGCGCGTCGGCCCCTCGCCACGGCGAGCCACCTGTTCCACCTCGGCATGGCCCTCGCGATGGTGGCCATGGTCTGGCCGTGGTGGGTCCGCTTGCCCACGCTGCCCCAGGTCGCCTTCTTCGCCGTGGGCGCGGCCTGGTTCGCGGCCGCCGCGGGCTGGTCCGGCCTGGACGCCGTGAGCCGCCGGGTCGGTGGTGGGCCGGTGGCGGGCGGCACGACGACTGACGGTCTGACGACTGACGGTCCGACGACTGACGGTCCGACGACTGACGGGCCGGCGGCGGGCGGGCCTCGGGTCGGCCACCACGAGAGCACCTGGTGCCGGGCGACGCACGCCGTGATGATGCTCGCGATGGTGTGGGCGCTCGCGGTGATGACCCGGCACCGCGGGCACGGCGCTGGTCATCTGGCCGAGCACGCTCCACCGGCACCGGCACCGGCGCCGGCCGTGCCGCTGGATGCCCCGACGGCTGTCTTCGGTGCGGTGCTCGTCGTGCTGCTGGTGGTCGGGGGCGTGCTGTTCCTGGTCACGGCGGCCCGGCACGTGCGTGCGGGTGGGCCGGCGGGCGACCGCGCCCGCCTGGACCGAGCAGGCCTCGACCGCGACCAACTCGACCACGCCGGGATCAACAATGCTGGGCCCGAGCGTGCTGGCCTCGACCGTGTCGGCCTCGACCGTGCCGGGCCCGACCGTGCTGGGATCGACCGTGCTGGGATCGACCGTGCTGGGATCGACCGTGCTGGGATCGACCAGGCAGGGCTCGACCTGCTGGCGGGCGGCCTGATGAGCCTTGGCACGGCCGCAATGTGCGGGCTCATGCTTGCCGGATGACCGGACCCGGGACCCTGGGGGCCGAGTCAGACCTGGAGTCCGGCCCGGAACCGGATGCCGGAAGGGACCAGGTGCCTGACCCGAGCGAGGAGTGCGGCAAGAATTCGGACGAACCGCCGCGGGGCAACGTGATGCCGACGAGCACCGGCCGGCTGCGCTGAATTTCGTTCGGCCCTGACCCCGCGAGTTCGGCTGAGCTGGACTGTCCTGCGGAGCCAGAGATTCAGGGGCGCAGCCGAACGGAATTCACGTGCCCCGACGCCCCTCGCAAGAGTGCACCTTGGTACACGGCATGACTAGATGTCCTGGCGTCCTGGCGTCCTGGCGTCCTGGCGTCCTGGCGTCCTCGCGGATCCCGTGACCCGCGCGGAGGGGCGGGCGTCGCGAGGGGGCGGGGCGGGGTCAGCCCGCGCGGCGTCGTCCGGTGGGCTGCTTGGGGCGCAGCGCGCGCTGCAGCATCTCGGCGTCCCGGGCGGTCAGGTGGTCGGCGAACCGGAGCAGGGCCCCCTCGCGGTCGCCCGTGCCCTCCAACGCGGAGAGCATCGCGGCGCCGGCGCGCTCGCCGTCGGACCGGGTGGGCCGGAACCGGACCTTGCGGGGGGAGGCGGCGATGCGGACCACCTCGCCCTTCTTCTCCAGGCGGTCGAGCACCGTCAGGAGCGTGGTGTAGGCCGGGACGTGCTCGTCCCGGAACCCCTCCTGGATCGCTCGTGCCCCGATCGCGTCCTCGTGGTCCCAGAGGATGCGCATGACCTCCGCCTCGAGCTGTCCGCGTGCGCGAGTCCTGCCTGACATAGTGCCCTCCTGGCAGGACCATACTGCAAAGGTGGCCGCCCACCGGTGAGTGGACTGCCACCTTTGCCGTCGTCCGGAATACCGGACGGAACGCCCCCGCGATCAGGCCGGCTGCAGTGCCGCCGCGTCGAGCGCGCCGCTGCGGGCCTGCTCCACCAGGTCCGCGAGCTGGTCGTGGCTCATCTGGATCCGCTGGCCGAAGTCGTCGGTGATCACGATCTGCTTCAGGGGCTCGGCGGTCGGGTCGACGAACAGTTCCGGGCAGCCGCAGTCGCACTTGCCGCAGAACGTCGCCACGTGAAGTAGCTGAGAGTTCTCGCTCATCGCTGTCTCCTCTGTTGGAACGGACGGGTCTCGGGCGCGTGCTGGATGCCCTCTACGAGGGTCGCCCTATCTCTACAACACGTCAAGATCTGGCTGTGGTCGCTCTCGATGACGACAGCAGGTCCTCGACGAGGTCGGCGGCGCGCGATGTGCCGCCCTCGGCCCGGGCGGCGGCGCACAGCCGTGCGGACCGCTCTGCGCGTCCGAGGTCGGTGACCAGGTCGTCCAGCGCGGCGCGGAGGGTCTCGGTGGTGGCGTCCGCGGTGTCCACCCGCCGGGCGACGCCGAGCTCCACCAGCCGGTCGGCGTTCATGAACTGCTCGGCGGCCTGCGGCACGGCGATCATGGGGACGCCCGCCCGCAGGCCCTCGCCGCAGCCGCCCATGCCGGCGTGCGTGACGAAGGCGTCGGCCTGCTCCAGGATCGCTCGCTGCGGCACCCAGGGGTGCACCTCCACGTTGGCCGGGACGTCGCCGAGCTCCGCGGGGTCGGTGTGCCTGCCGATCTGCAGGACGACGTGCCAGCCGGGAAGGTCGCCGAAGGCGGCGAGGCACCGGCGGTAGAACTCGGGCTGATGCGTGTAGGCGCTGCCCAGGGAGATCAGCAGCACGTTCTCTGCGTCCGCCGGGCGGGTCCAGCCGTCGGCGTCCGCGTCGGCGTCGAAGCACGGGCCCACGAAGGTCACCCTCTCCGGGTCGACCCGGTCGGCCTGCGGCTGCATCGCCCGCGGGATCAGTGCGAGGGCGCGGTCAGGCGGGCCGGAGAAGGCGTCCATGTCGGTCGTGGTCGCCCCGCAGCCGGCGAGCCACCGTTCGAACCGCTCCCGGTAGGCACCGGCCCCCGGCAGCCGCCACAGCTGCGCGGCCACCTCCTCCTGGTAGCCGTCCCAGCCGACGAACGTCGGGGACAGCTGGAGCAGAGGGCGGCCCTGCGCCTCGGCGAGGGCGCGCGCGGCGTAGGTGCCGATGTCGTAGAGGTACAGGTCGGCAGGGTCGTCGTCGTAGGCCGCCCGGAGCTGGGGGAGGGCTTGCACGGCGTCGTCGAGGAAGAGGCCGGCGGCGGCGATGGGGTCGGCGGGCCAGGCGTCGTCCGCGACGGGGAGCGTGGAGGTGCAGGGCACCAGCTCCGCGCCCGTGGGCGCGATCCGGTCGGCCACGACCGGGTCGTTGGCGTAGGTGACCCGGTGCCCGCGGGCCACCAGCTCGCGGACGACCGCGAGGCTGGGCAGGACGTGACTGATGATCGGGACGCCGACCATCGCGATGTGGGCAGGGCGGTGTGGCACGGCGATCACTCGTCTCGGGGGAGGGGAAGCGGGGAGGGGTCTCAGGCCCGGCGGGCCTGCTCGGCGGCCCGTTCGAGGTCGTCGACGGTGCCCGACATGATCGTCCGGACGTGCTCGGTGACGTGCTGCAGGGGCCAGTCCCACCACGCGACGGCGAGCAGCCGGGCGACGTCGTCGGCGTCGTACCGGGTGCGGATGAGCCGCGCGGGGTTGCCCCCGACGATGCCGTAGTCGGGCACGTCGCCGGTGACCACGGCACCGGCGGCGATGATCGCGCCGTTCCCGATGCGGACGCCGGGCATGACCATGGCGCCGTGCCCGAACCAGACGTCGTTGCCGACGACGGTGTCGCCGCGGCTCGGCAGGTCGGTGATCAGGTCGAAGTGCTCGGCCCACGAGCCGCCCATGGTGGGGAACGGGAAGGTGGAGGGCCCGTCCATGCGGTGGTTGGCGCCGTTCATGATGAACCGGGTGCCGGTACCGAGCGCGCAGTACCGGCCGATGACGAGCCGCTCGGGCCCGTAGTGGTAGAGCACGTTGCGGGTCTCGAACGCGGTCGGGTCCTCCGGGTCGTCGTAGTACGAGAACTCGCCGACGTCGATCAGCGGCGACGTCACGAGCGGCTTGAGCAGCACGACGCGCGGGTGGTCGGGCATCGGGTGGAGAGCGGTGGGGTCGGCGGGGACGAGCGGCATCGGGCGGGCGGATCCTCTCGGACGGCTACTAGTACGACAACTGTCGCTTTAAGATGTTCGCACATCACCCGCGCCCCGATCAACCGGATACTGGACCCCTATGGCTGACCCGCAGAGCACCGCCGCCGACCGCCGTCCGGGCGGTCGCACCGCCCGTGTGCGTGCCCAGGTGCTCGACGCGGTGCGTGCCGAGCTCGAGGAGCACGGTCACAAGGGGCTCACGATGGAGGGGGTCGCGACCCGCGCCGGGGTGCACCGGGCCACGGTCTACCGGCGCTGGCGCGACGTCGGCGGCCTGCTCGCCGACACCATCGCCGCCGCCGGGGAGATCGACTGGGAGCCACCGGACACCGGCTCGCTCCAGGGCGACCTGACCCGGCTCAACCAGGAGATCCAGGAGTCGTTGGTCGTGCGGCCGTCGTTCGCGATCGCCCTGATGGCCGCCTCGTTCCACTCGGAGCAGGCCGCGCAGGCCCAGAAGCGGCTGTGGGCCGATCGGTACGCCCAGTGCGAGGTCCTCGTCGACCGCGCCGTCGCGCGCGGCGAGCTCTCCGGGCACCGCCCGGACGCGCGGAGTCTGCTCGTCGCCGCGACCGCGCCGGTCTACCACGAGCTGGTCCTGCTGCGCTCCGACCCCGACCCGCAGCTCCCGGAGCGAGCCGCTCGGGCCGCGGTGCTGGCGGCAGCAGCGGGCGGTCTGGCGCCCTAGGACCCTGGAGGCCTGTGGACGAGGCGGTCAGAATGGGTCGATGATCTCCACCGAACTCGCCACCAAGCTGCGGGACGCCGGGCTCGTCTGGACGCCGGTCGACGGCGACCAGTTCCGGATCCGGGCGCCCGAGCTCGCGGGCGACGTCTTCACCGTGAGCACCATGACCATCGAGGCGCACGAGTACCCGACGGGCACGATCCTCGGGTTCAACGGCACCACCGAGTGGGCGCTGGACTCGGTCGCGATCGACGACGCCCTCTGGCTGCCCCGCGAGGACCAGCTCCGCGGCCTCCTCCGCGGGAGCTTCCGCCTGCTGCGCCATGCCGACGACGCCTTCGAGGTGGAGGTCGAGCTGCTCGGTGAGCCCCGGGTGTTCACCGACCCGGAGCCCGCCGAGGCCTACGGCGAGGCGCTGCTCGCCCTCATCGAGCTCAGCCGCTGAACCCGGGTGCACGCCGCGTCGGCGTGCACTGCTAGCTGTTCACGATGAACAGCGGGGCATCCGGGTCGCACGCCTCCGGCACAGAGATCGAGTCACTGCCCGCAGAACCTTCGCCGCCGCCCAGCTCGACCTGCTCACCGAGGGGCAGTGCCAGGGACGCCGCGAGCAGCGTCTCGCCGTCCCAGCGGATTGCCGGATCGTCGGGGAACACCGGGACGGTCCGCCCGTCCGGGCCGGGCACGACGACGTAGACGCAACCGTCGAGTCGTTCCAACTGCCCGATCAGCTGCGCTGCGTCGCCACCCGGCCCTTCGGGGGCGTAGTGCGCGACGTCCCCGGGTGGGGGCGCCTCCTCGGCGGTGCAGGCTGTCGTGAGCACGAGCAGCGCCACCGCGAGAGCCGCACAGGCTGTCGGCTTCACGGCGTGCTCGCCGGTTCGATCCACGGTGATGTCTCCTGCTCGCGGGGCACCCACAAGACGGTGGCACCCCGCGAGCGGTGTGGTCAACGGAAACGGGTCAGTTCCGGTCGTCGTCCGTCAGGCCCAGGTCCTCGGCGAGGCCCAGCAGCGACTCGGGCCTGGTCGACGGGCTCGACGACGGCGCCGGGCTCGGCGCGCTCTGCGAGGGGCTGGGTGACGGCACAGGCTCGCTCGGCGCGGGCGTCGGGCTCGGTGCCGGCTGCGACGGTGCCGGCTGGGACGGAGTCGGTGCCGGTTGCGACGGGGACGGGGACGGGGACGGCGGGGTCGAGGGCTCACCCGGATCCGATGGGGACGGCGTCGGCGTCGGGGAGGGCGTGGGCTTCGGCGACGGGTCGCTGGGCCTCGGCGACGGCGAGGGCTTCGGCGACGGCTTCGGCGTGGGCTTCGGGGCCGGGTTGCTCGGCTTGGGCGGCGTGGCGGGCTCGGACGGCTTCTGCGCCGGCGGGTTCTTGCGCGGCTCGTCGTCCGGCGTCGTCCCCGGCTTGCTCGGCTTCTTGGCGGAGTCGTCCTTCGTGCGGGGGTCGCGCGCAGCGGCCTCGACGGGCTGCTCGGACGCGTCGGCCGGGCTCCACGTGCCGACGTCGGACGGGTCGATCGCGCGGCCGGGTACCGAACCCGCCGCGAAGAACTCGAAGTGCCACGGCTCCGGCTTGGACCCGCCCAGCCGCGCCCACGACGGGTTGTCCCAGCCGTAGTCCGGGCCGTGCACCCGCAGCCACACGTACTGGGCGGACGCGCCGCCCGAGATGGGGGAGCCCAGGTCCACCGCGAGGCCCCAGCCGTGGTTGGACGTGCCGGGGATCGCCGCCAGGTGCGGCTTGGCGGCGGCCACCGCGACCTGCTGCACGTAGGGGCGGTAGGAGTCGGTGATCGGGATGGGGTACCCGAACTCCTGCTCGAACTCCTCGTTCAGCGCCGACAGCCGCTCCGCGGCGTCGCAGCGCAGCCGGTGCGCCGGCGCGAAGTCCAGCGGGCACAGCACGGAGGCCGGGATCCGGCCGTTGGCGTACTCGAGGGTGGACTCGCCGAACATCGAGACGACGTCGAGCAGGCTGTCGCGCAGCGTGCCGCCGGGCTCCTGGGCGTCGAGCAGCTCGCCCGCCTGACCCTTCCGCGCCGAGGGCTCGTCGGACGGCTCGGCCGGCCGGACCTCGACCAGCGCGTTGGGTACCGACTCGTCCAGCAGGTTCGCCAGCCGCTGCGCCGCCAGCACGACCTCGTGATAGGTCACGAGGCCCGGCCGCAGCTCCACGGAGTCGTCCGGCTCGGCCGTCGGCTCCTCGGCGGGGAGCGCGTTCGACACCTGGACCACGGGGCCGAGCGCCGCGGAACCGCCTTCCACCCGGGTGGCGCGCGCTACCGGCGCGTCCTGGACGCGCAGGCCCTCGCTGCTCTCGGCGAGCGCGAGCCGCTGGATCGTGTAGGTGGTGTACAGCATGCCGAGCTCGGCGGCGGCCTGCGCCACCGCCGGGCTGAGGTCGGGGCCCTGCTCGCGTGCCTGCTGGTCCGCGCGCGCCAGGACGGCCGTGATCTGGTCGGGCGTCACGTCCTGCGGCACGGTCCCGGGTCGTCCGGCGGGCAGGGCCTCGATCGGCTCCTGGTACCTGCCCGGCCGGTCCCCGGCGGCGACGCGCACCTCGGGAACGCTCGGCACGGCGGCGAGCAGCAGACCTCCCGCGGTCACCGTGGCGACGGCGCCGGCCCACACGGTGCGCAACAGTCTGCGTGCTCCGGGACGGGGGGTGGGCACAACGAGCTCGTTCGCCTGCTCCTGCACGCGTTGCTCCTTCTGTCGGTGCGTTGCCGCACGGTGCGCACTACGTGTTCCGGACTGCGTGACGGGTAAAGAAGTTCTTCGTGGCAGACAAAGAACTATCACGAGTCGACGGGGTGCACAGGGCGAGGTCCAGATGCCGCGGCCGTGCGGCCGTTCCCCGGGGGCTCGACGCCCTGGCCCCGGTTCTTGTCCCGCCCGACCCTGTCGGGCGCTGCGGCTGCTCACCCCCTCGTTTCCTCGTCAGACGTCGGAGAACGGGTGAATTACGCCCACGGGTTGGTGATTCGGTTGGTGATTTCTTGAGCCCTGACTGGTGATCGCTCACCGACGGGATGGCATAGATCACGCCCAACTGGAAACGGGCCGTGCGGTCCGTGAGCGAGGGGAACAGCAGATGCACGTACGACGGTCAACGACGAGGACCACCCGAGGCAGGCAGGCCGTGAGACGGCGCGGACGGGTTCCGGCGGTCCTGGCGGCGCTCGCCCTGGTCGGGGCGGGCCTGGTCGCCACCTCGCTCACCCCGGTCACGCCGAGCGCGTTCGCGGCTCCGGGCAACCCCGGTGTGCCCGGCGAGCCGACGGTCCTCTTCGTCGAGGACTTCGAGAACCGCGCCGCGGACTCGAACGTCCTGCTGACCGACTACACGGGGGCGGACGGGACGACGTACGCGGCCGACCCGTTCTGGGTGGACCGCAACGGCTGCAACGGCTTCATCATCAACCAGACCAGCTCACGCGTGGCGGGCGACTGCAGCGGCACCCAGCCCGACACCTTCGGGGCCGCGACCTTCACGTCGCTGACCGCGCTGCCGCACGCGCTCGGCACCATCAACGGTTCCGACCCGGCGAGCAACGCGGCCGCGGCGTCGTACACCTCCGGCAGCTCCACGGGCAACCAGGTCCAGTTCCGCACGGCGGACCCGCTGACGCTCACGACCGAGGGGCGGTTCGTCACGTTCTCCGTGGACGCGGTCGCGCAGAACTGCCAGGCCACGCATCCCCAGCTGCGGTTCTACCTGGTCGACGGCGAGGGTGAGGAGATCGCGGTCTCCAGCTCCGCGATCGACCCGTGCACCGACCCGCGCGGGACGCAGTACACCTCCCCGACCCAGGACGGCACGACGCGCCTGGTGACCGGAGGCCGGTTCCCGGCCGACGGCTCGACGCTCGTCACCGGCGGCTCGTTCGGCATCGTGATGCGCAACGAGAACGGCAGCGGCCAGGGCAACGACGGCGCGTACGACAACATCCGCGTGCTGGACGTGACGCCGCAGCTCGACAAGGAGTTCAGCCCGACGTCGGTCGCCACGGGCGGCGTCTCGACGCTGACGCTGACCATCACGAACACCAGCGACCTGGCCGCCAAGAACGGCTGGTCCTTCACCGACACACTCCCCGCGGGCCTGACGATCGCGGACCCGTCCGCCGTGGCGACCACGTGCCCGGCCGGCGACGTGACCGCCCCGGCCGGCGGCACCGCGGTGTCGGCGACCGGCAACCTCGACGCCGGCATGGCCTCGTGCACCATCACGGTGAACGTGACCTCGGACGAGGCAGGCAGCTTCACCAACGACGCCGACAACATCTCGGCGATCGGCCTGGACTACCCGGACCCCTCGACCGTGACGTTCGGCGACCCGAGCCTGGGCCTCGTCAAGACCGCGGGCGAGCCCGTGGACGTCAACGAGAACGGGATCACGGACACCGGCGACACCATCGCCTACACCTTCGAGGTGACCAACACCGGTGACGTCGCGATCGACGACCTGGCGATCGACGACCCGAAGGTGGGCGCGATCACCTGCGAGGCGACCTCGGTCGCCCCGGGAGACACCGTCACCTGCACGACCGACGAGCCCTACGTGGTCACGGACGAGGACGTCGAGGCGGGTTCCGTCGACAACTCGGCGACCGCCACGGGCACGCCGCCCGGCACGGACACCCCGATCGGCTCGCCGCCCTCGGAGACGAGCACGCCCACCGAGGCCCCGGACCCCGGCATCGAGGTCGTGAAGTCCGCGACGCCGGCGGGCCCGGAGTCGTACACCGTGGGTCAGGAGATCACGTACAGCTTCGAGGTGACCAACACCGGCAACGTGCCGCTGAGCGACGTCACGGTCGACGAGACCGAGTTCACGGGCACGGGTGAGGCCCCGGTCCCGGCGTGCCCCGCCGACGTCGTCCTGGCGCCCGGGGACTCCCTGACCTGCACCGCGACGTACGTGATCACGCAGGCGGACGTCGACGCCGGCGAGGTGACCAACACGGCCACGGCCACGGGCACGCCGCCGGGCGACACCCCGCCCCCGGAGTCGCCGCCGTCGACCGTCGAGATCCCCAGCACGCCGGAGCCCGGCATCGAGGTGGTCAAGACGTCCGACACCGAGGAGATCAGCGAGGTGGGCCAGGAGATCACCTACAGCTTCGCGGTGACCAACACCGGCAACGTCACGCTGACCGACGTCGAGGTCGACGACTCGGACTTCTCCGGTTCAGGTGAGCTGTCGCCGGTCGAGTGCCCCGCCGAGGCCGCCGGCCTCGCGCCGGGTGCGTCGGTGACCTGCACCGCGACCTACGTGGTGACCCAGGCGGACCTCGACGCCGGCGAGCTGAGCAACACCGCGACGGCCACCGGCACGCCGCCGGGGGAGACCCCGCCGCCGGAGTCGCCGCCGTCGACCCACGACATCCCGGGCACCCCGGCGCCCGGCATCGAGGTGGTCAAGACCTCGGACACGAAGAAGATCACGCGCGTGGGTCAGACGGTCACGTACTCCTTCGCGGTGACCAACACCGGCAATGTCGTGCTCCGCGACGTCGAGGTCGACGACTCGGACTTCTCCGGCTCGGGTGAGCTGTCGCCGGTCGAGTGCCCGGCGGAAGCCGCGAACCTGGCCCCGGGGGCGTCCGTGACCTGCACCGCGACGTACAGGGTCACCCAGGCGGACCTGGACACGGGCGAGCTGACCAACACGGCCACGGCCACCGGCACCCCGCCGGGGGACACCCCGCCGCCCACGTCGCCGCCGTCGACGGCGAAGGTCCCGGTGGACCCGGACGACGCCCCCGCGCCGCCGGCCCCGGACGGCGGCTCCCTGGCCTCGACCGGTGCTGACCTCGGCTGGGCGGCAGGCCTCGCGGCCCTGCTCCTGCTGACCGGTGCCACGCTCCTGGTCGTGGGGCGGCGCCGCACGACGAGCTGACCGTCAGGTTCCTCGCCCCGCCGCCCGCGCGGCGGGGCGAGGGACCGCCGTCGGCCGGAATTCGCGCAAGAGAGAGC
>NZ_JBHWZO010000026.1:0-37817 GCF_042728455.1 Promicromonospora sp. NPDC060204 | reverse complement strand
TGCGCTTCTACCCGGTCTTTGGGCCCGGAATCTCGCCTTGTTCGGGCCCAATGACGGGGCAGAAGCGCACCTTGCGGGTGGGGAGGTCAGCGGGTCGGTATGGCCGCGGGCCTGACGGACCGACTGCCCGACCGTCAGCCGGTCACCGAGCGCAGGCCCGCCGGGCACGCCGATCCGCCGCCCGCGCCCGAAGTGCGCTTCTACCCCGTCATTAGGCCCGGGATCACGTGTTGTTCGGGCCCAATGGCGGGGTAGAAGCGCACCTTGCGGGTGGGCGGGTCAGCGGCCCGGCAGATCAGCGGATCGGCGGATCGGCGGATCAGCGGGAGGGCGGCCCGGCGGCCCGGCGGGTCGGCAGTCAGGCGGGTGGGCGGGTCGGCGGGTCGGCGGTGCGGCGCGTTCGTGTCAGGGCAGGGTCCAGCGTTGGACCGTGCTCCCGTCGCAGTCGGCGATCTGGGTGCGGGTGCCGTCGGTCTGCACGCGGCCGACCGGCTGCAGGCAGCGGCCGGACTGCGGGTTGCGCAGCGCGAGGGTGCCGCTGGTCGAGGCCCACTGCTGAGCACCGGTGCCGTTGCAGTCCCAGAGCTGGACGGCGGTACCCGGCGCCGTCGCTCCCCCGGCGACGTCGAGGCACTTGCCGAGCGCGCGGACCGTGCCGTCCGTGCCGACGGTCCACTGCTGGGCGGTGTTGCCGTTGCAGTTCGCGAGCTGGATGGGCGTCCCGTTGGCCGGGTTGGCCCCGGCGACGTCGAGGCAGATCCCGTTGCTCGCGCGGACCGTGCCGGTGCGCCCGCCCCCGCCGCCCTGGGAGTCGTAGACCCGCACGTAGTCGACGACCATCTGCTGCGGGAACTGCGTGGACCCGTCGGGGTAGCCGGGCCAGTTGCCGCCGACGGCGACGTTCAGGATGAAGAAGAACGGCTGGTTGAACACCCACGGGTTGCCGCCGGTGTTGGCGGGCGTGAACGTCTGGTACGCGTTGCCGTCCACGAGCCAGGTGATCGAGTTGGGGCTCCAGTCGATCGCGAAGGTGTGGAAGTCGTCGGCGAACGACCAGCCCTGCGGGTGCTGGTACTGCCCCGTGATCGGGTTGCCGCCCGAGTAGCCGGGGCCGTGCAGCGTGCCGTGCACCAGGTGGGGCTCGCGGCCGATGTTCTCCATGATGTCGATCTCGCCGGAGCTCGGCCACGGCGTGCCGGGGAACTGTCCGCCAAGCATCCAGAACGCCGGCCAGATGCCCTGGCCGCGCGGGATCTTGATGCGCGCCTCCAGGCGGCCGTACTGCGGCTGCACCTTGCCCTTGGTCGTCAGCCGGGCGGAGGTGTAGCCGCTGCCCGACTGCCGGGCCGTGATCACCAGGTTGCCGTTGCCGTCCAGGGCGGAGTTCTGGCGGGAGTTGACGTAGTTCTGCAGCTCGTTGTTGCCCCAGCCGCCCGCGCCGGTCTCGTGGTTCCAGTTCGCGGCGTTGGGGGCGCTGCCCGCCGCGCCGTCGAACTCGTCGGACCAGGTCAGGGCGGCGGCGACCTGCGCCTGCGCGGTTCCTGCCTGGGCGGTACCTGCCTGGGCAGCCGCGTCCTGGGCAGCTGTGCCCTGCGCTGCCGTACCCTGCGCGGCCCCGGCGTCCGGCACCTGCGGCGGCGCTGCCGAGGCGACGAGCGAGGCGGACAGGACGAGCGTCACGGCGGCGAACGCCGTGACGAGGGTTCGGGGTGCGGTGGTTCCGGGGGTACCGGACCTGCTCAATCTGCCGGACCTGCCGGACCTGCTGGATCTGTGTGCACGACGCATCGGGGTGCTCCCTCGACGTGAGCCATCCCGCCGGGCGGGACTGCCCGGCGGTCATCGCAGTGACCTTCGCGCTCAGAGCTGTTGCTGAGGGACCGTACATTCGGCCGTCAGAGCCGCACAACGAGTGGTCGCACAGTTACGGGTTTTCCCCATCCTGCTGCCCGTTCCCCGCAGCGCAGGGCAGGACGGCGCCCCCGGCACCGGGCCCGCGCTGTGAATGTTCAGCCCGCACATCTGAGGATCGGGTGACGGAGGTGCGTGGCGGCGCCCGGCGCACGGGCGCAGCGCTTACCGTCTACCCGTGACGCTCGTCGACCTCGTGCTCCTCGTGGTGCTGCTCCTCGCCCTCGGCGCCGGGCTGAGCCGCGGCCTGCTGGCCACGCTCGGCGGCCTCGTCGGCCTGATCCTGGGCGGGCTGGCGGCCTTCTGGGCGGTCCCCGCGGTCAACGACGTGCTGCCGTCCTCCGAGTGGCGCGGCCCGGTCTCCATCGCCCTCGCGGTGCTGCTGCCCGTGTTCGGGGCCTCCCTCGGCGCCGGGCTGGGCCGAGACCTGCGCCGCGGCGTGGACCGCACCGCGCTCCGCCCGCTGGAGCGGCTGCTGGGCGGCGCGGCGAACGTGATCGTGGTCGCCCTGGCGCTGTCGTTCGTGGGCAACGCGGTCTCGGCCACCGGCACGCCGGGCGTCTCGTCGGCCGTGTCCTCGTCGGCGGTGCTGCGCACCATCGACGACCTGACGCCCGCCGCGGTGGGCCGTCCCCTGGCCCAGATGCGCGCGATGGTGCTCGACGACGGCCTGCCGCGGCTGAACATCCTGATGGTCCCCCGGCAGGACCCGGTCACGCCCGTCGTTGACCTCGACAACCCGCAGCTCGAGGCCGCCGCGCAGTCGGTGGCCCGGATCTCCGGCATCGCCTACGCGTGCGGCAAGAGCTCCACCGGGTCGGGGTTCGTCGTGGCCCCGGACCGGCTGGTCACCAACGCGCACGTCGTGGCGGGCGTGGACCGGCCCGTCGTCGAGCTGCCCGACCGCCCGGCCCGCGAGGGCCGCGTCGTGTACTACGACCCGGTGGACGACCTCGCCGTCATCGCCGTCGAGGACCTGTCGGCCGAGCCGCTGGAGATCGCGCGGACCCTCTCGGTCGGTGACCGCGGCGCCGTCCAGGGCTACCCCTGGGGCGGCCCGTTCACCTCCCGCGGCGCGGGCGTGCTGAGCGTCAGCACCGCCCCCGTCCCGGACGTCTACGACGAGGGCGCCAGCCCCCGCGAGGTCTACTCCCTGGCCGCCGAGGTGCGCCCCGGCAACTCGGGCGGGCCCCTGCTGACCACGGACGGGCGCGTCGCGGGCGTCGTCTTCGCGCGCGCCGAGGCCGACGTCGAGGTCGGCTTCGCCATGACGGACGCCGAGCTGCGTCCCGTCGCGGCGCAGGCCACCGACCTGGACACCCCGGTGTCGTCGGGCCGCTGCGCGGCCTGACCTCGTGCGAACAACTCGCCCGAACAAGCCGGCCGCCCGGCCGCCCGACCCGATAGCGCCCGCCCGCCGACCCCGGAACGGCCTAGAACGCCCGGTAGTCCACGATCGGCGTCTTGGGCCCGCGCCGCGGCGCGCGCGGGTGCCCGGACAACGACAGCAGGCGGACCACGCGGTGCCGGTGCGGCGCGTAGGGCGCCAGCAGCCGCAGCATCCCGGCGTCGTCGGTCCGCTCGCCGGTCAGCGCCCAGCCGACGGCGGCGGGCAGGTGGAAGTCGCCGACCGAGACGGCATCGGCGTCGCCGAACGCGCGTTGCGCCACCTCCGCCGACGTCCACACGCCCACGCCCTGCACCTTCTCCAGCCGTGCCCGGGCCTCCGCCGGCGCCATCGCGGCCGCCTCCTCCAGCCGCGGGGCGACCAGGGCGCACCGCGCCACGGTCCGCGCGCGTCCGGGGTCGACGCCGGCCCGGTGCCAGTCCCACACCGGGATCCGCGCCCAGGCCTGCGCGTCGGGCACCACGCGCAGCCCGCCGCGCAGTCCACCTCGCTGCCCGCCACCCAGCCCGCCCAGCCCGCCCAGCCCGCCCCGCTGCCCAGCGCCCGGCCCGCCCCGCTGCCCGCCGCCCAGCCCGTCCGGCGTCGGCCCGGGGGCCGGCGTGCCGTACCGCGTGACCAGCCAGCGCCAGGCCCGGTGCGCGGTGACGGTCTGCACGCGCTGCTCCAGCACGGCGGGCACCAGGGACTCCAGCACCCGCCCGCTGCGCGGCATCCGCAGGCCGGCCGCCCGGCGGTGGGCGTCGCGGACCTGCGGCGGCGGCACGAAGCCCGTCGCGTCGTCGTCCTCGCCGAGCAGCACCGGCAGCGCCTCGGCGGCCTCACGGGCGCCGTCACCCCACAGGCGCACCACCACCTCGTGCGGCCCGGCCGGGACGAACTGCTGCGTCACCGGCCCGGTCCGGAGCAGCGACGTGCGCCAGACGGACCCGTCGGCGGCCCGGTGGAACGTCGGGTCGCCCGGCCCGTGCGCGAGCGGTCCGAGCGTCAGTCCGACGTCGAGCCGCCGCGACGAGGTGTGGCGGACGGTGAGCACATCCCAGTGGACCACGCCCGGGGACCGCGCCGGTAGCTCACGGGAGCGCGCGCTCCGCCTCCATCCGCGCCACCTCGCGCGCCACGGTCTCCACCAGCAGGCGCTGCCCGAGCGGCCGGAAGTGGCCCGCCAGCGGCAGCTCGACGTTCCGCGCGCCCGGCAGCCGGCCGGTCTCGGGGATGTGCGGGTCGAACCGCGGGTAGACGGCGGTGATGCGCTCGTTGACCAGGAGCTCGCCCGCGAGCGCCAGCAGCACCGGGTCGCGCGGGTCGAACGAGCGCAGGGGGCGCGAGAGCATGTATCGCGCCCAGCGGGAGCCGGAGAAGGGCGTGGCGACCGCGACCATGCCGAGCACACGGTCGCTCGCGGGCGAGAGCAGGACGCGCTTGCCGATGAGGCCGCCCTTGCTGTGCGCCACGAGCACGACGCCGGACAGGTCGGCGCGCTCCAGGTGCTCCACGACGACGTCGGCGGACTCGGGGACGGGCCGGGCGTTGTGTCGCAGCGCGGGGACGGCGTGCACCGGGTGCCCCGCACGGGCGAGCGCGGTCGCCACGGGACGGAGGAACTCCCACGTCTCGTAGATGCCGGGCAGCAGCACGACGGGCGCGGCCCCGCCGGTTCCGGTGGGCACGACGGCGCGGCCCAGCAGGGAGCGCAGCTGCCGGTCGGCGGCCCAGGCGTAGTCGACGGCCCGGGTGCCGAGCCGGGCCCGCGCCCAGGGCGCGGGCCTTGCGGGGTCACGGGACCGGTTCATCGGGTGCAGGTTATCGCGGGATGCGGGTGCCCGGGCCGGGTGCGACGGTGTCCTCATGCGGGTTGTCGTCGTCGGAGCCACAGGGAATGTCGGGACGGCGCTGCTACGCGCCCTGCACGCCGAGCCGCGGGTCACCTCGCTGCTGGGGGTCGCCCGGCGGCTGCCGGACCGGGCCGCGGAGCCGTACCGGCACGCGGGGTGGGCCGCGGTCGACGTCGGCTCCGAGGACCTGGACGAGACCGTGGTCGCGCGGCTCGCCGACCAGTTCGGCGGGGCGGACGCCGTCGTGCACCTGGCCTGGCTGATCCAGCCCAACCGTGAGCGCGAGCTGCTGCGCCGCACCAACGTGGAGGGCACCCGCCGGGTGGCGGAGGCCGTGGCGCTGGCGGGGGTCCCGCACCTGGTGGTCGCCTCGTCGGTGGGTGCGTACTCCCCCGCGGACGACGACGCGCCGCGCCAGGAGGACTGGCCGACGGCGGGCGTCCGGACGTCGCACTACGGCGTGGACAAGGCCGCCCAGGAGCGGGTGCTGGACGAGTTCGAGGCGGCGCACCCCGACGTCGTGGTGGCCCGGCTGCGGCCCGCGCTGGTCTTCCAGGCAGACGCCGCCCCGTCGATCGCGCGCTCCTTCCTCGGGCCGCTGGTGCCGGTGCGGCTGCTGGGCCGGGGCCGGCTGCCCGTGCTGCCGCTGCCCGCCGGGCTGCGGATGCAGGCGGTGCACGCCGACGACGTCGCCGACGCCTACCGGCGCGTGGTGGTCGAGCGGGCCGCCGGCGCGTTCAACGTCGCCGCCGGGGACGTGCTGCGCGGCGCTGACCTCGCGCGGATCGTGGACCACGGGCGCCTGGTCGAGGTGCCGCCCGCCGCCGTCCGCGGCGCGCTGGCCGCGGCCTACGGCGCGCACACCGTGCGCGCGGACCCGGGCTGGCTGGACGTCGCGCTGTCCGCGCCGGTCCTGGACACCTCGCGGATCCGGACCGAGCTGGGCTGGGAGCCGCGCCGGACGGCGGCGGAGGCGGTCGAGGACCTGCTGGACGGCCTGGCCGTGGGACAGGGCGTGGGCTCGGCGCCGCTGCGTCCAGCGCGCCCGCGGCCGCCGGGTGCGTCGCCGGAGGACAGATCGACCGGACCGCGCATCCCCGACTCGATGGACCACTACCTCTTCGGCCTCTACCTCTCGGACCACTTCACCGGCGCGACGGCGGGCCTGGAACGCCTGGAGCTGATGACCCGCACGTCCGAGGACACGCCGTTCTACGCCGAGCTCGCCGAGGCGACCGAGCAGCTCCGGGCCGAGCGGGAGCTCTACCGCGACCTCCTGGCCACGCTCGGCGTGCCGCGCCGCCGGCACCGCCAGGCGGCGGCCTGGCTGGGCGAGAAGGCCGGGCGGCTCAAGCTGAACGGCCGGATCGCGGACCGGTCGCCGATGACGCCCGTGCTGGAGGCGGAGCTCATGCGGTCGGCGGTGCTGGGCAAGATCGGCGGCTGGCAGACGCTGCGCGAGCACGCCGCCGACGTCGGCCTGGACGCCGCACAGCTCGACGAGCTCATCGCGCAGGCGCGCCGTCAGATCGACCTGTTCGACCGGTACCACGCGTGGGCGCGCGAGCGGGCGTTCCGGACGGCGGCCTGGGAGCGTTAGCGGTCGGTGCCCCTCGCGGCGTCGTTCTGCACAGCGGAGGCGTCCTTCCCGGCGTCGTCGTCCTGACCGGCGCCGTCCCCGCCGCCCTCGCCAGCACCGTCCCGCGCCGCCGCGACCCGGATCTCGCGGCCCCGCTCGACCTCGCGCAGGTGCTTGGCCTCGCGCTTCTCGCTCGCGCGCGCATCCTTGGGCGGGAGCTGGACGTTCTCCTCGGCGGCGATGCCGCCCTGCAGCTCGCGCCCGCGTTCGAGCTCGGCGTCCAGCTCGGCGCCGAACAGCAGCGCGAGGTTGGTGATCCAGAGCCACAGCAGGAACACGATGATCCCGGCCAGCGACCCGTAGGTGGCGTCGTAGCTGGAGAAGGTCGCGACGTAGAAGCCGAACGCGGCCGAGGCGAGCACCCACGAGAGGATCGCGACGAACGCCCCGACGCTGATCCAGCGCATCTTCGGCTGCCGCACGTTCGGCGTGACGTGGTACAGGATCGCGACCAGCACGATGACCAGCGCCAGCACGACCGGCCACTTGGCGATGTTCCACACCGTGACCGACGTCGAGCCCAGGCCCACGGCATCTCCGACCGCCCGGGCCAGCGACCCGCTCAGCACGAGCGCCCCGACGATCAGGGCCGCCGTGACCACGGCGACGAGCGTGACCAGCAGCATCACCGGGCGGAGCTTCCACACGGGGCGCCCCTCGTCGATCCCGTAGATCCGGTTCATCGCCCGGCCGAAGGCGCCGACGTACCCCGACGCGGACCACAGGGCCAGCACGACACCGAGGACGAGGGCCAGCCCGGCACGGCCCCCGCCCCCGGCGGCGTTCTGGACGAGCGGCTCGACGATCGCCAGCACGTCCGGCGGCACCACGCCGTCGACCGTGTCGAGCACACGCTGGACCGCCTGGCCGCCGTCCCCCACGAGCCCGAGGACGGAGACCAGTGCGAGCAGCGCCGGCGCCGCGGCGAGCACCGCGTAGTACGTCAGCGCCGCGGCCAGGTCCAGGCACTCGTCGCGCGTGAACTGACGCAGCGTGTTGCGGGCGACGTACTTCCACGTGCCGCCGTGCAGGTCCGGCGGGGCGTCCGGCTTGCGCCGGTCGTCCGGCGCCGGTGCTTCCACGCGCGCTGACGAGTCGTCGATGTCTGCCATGCCTGCCCCCCGGTGCTCCCGTGCTCCTGTCGGCCGACCGGTCAGTCGCCCGCCACCCGCGAGCGGACGTCGGCCGCCGCCTCCCGGCTGTGCTCACCGACAGACCGCGCGGCATCCTTCGCGGCGTCCCGGACCGCCTCCGCGCTCTCCTGCACCGGGCGGCGCAGGTCGTCCGCGACCTCCTTCGCCGTCGACCTCATGTCCTCGACCAACGGCGCTGCCTTCTCCTCGACGGCCGTCGCGGCGCGCCGTTCGGCGCGGCTGGACGGGATGAGCGACGCGGCCACCAGACCCAGCCCGAAGGCGACCAGGCCCACCCCCAGCGGGTTGCCCTGCGTCTTCGCGCGGACCGTGCGCGGTACGGAGCCCACCGACCCGGCCACCGACGACGCGGCCTCCCGTCCGCGGTCGGCCAGGTCGTGCGCGCCGTCCTGCGCCGAGCCCGCCGCGTCGTGCGCCTGGCCCATCACGCGGTCCTTGACCTGGGACATGCCGGAACGGACGCGGTCGGCCTGACGCCGGGCGACGTGACTCGGGTTGACCTTGTCGCCGAGCGCGTCGACGTCGTGGCTCAGCTCGTCGCGCGTCCGCTCGATGTCCGCGCGAATCTCCTCGGGATCGTTGGTGCTCATGAGTTCCTCTCCTCGTGTCCACGCAGTGCGTCAGGGATCTTCTTGACCGACTCGGTCGTCCTGGACAGGCCCTCCACGGAGCGCAGCTCGGCGCGTCCGCGCGCAGCGAGCACGGCGGCGATCACCGCCCACACCGCCGCGACGACCAGGGCCGACCAGCCGCCGCCGATCAGCGAGCCGAGCGCCCACCACAGCGCGAGGGACAGGAACAGCAGGACCATGTGGCCCGCCACCCCGGCGCCGCCGAACATGCCGGCGCCCTTCCCCGCGCGCTTGGCGGACTCGGCCACCTCCGCCTTCGCGAGCGCGACCTCCTGCCGGATCAGCGTCGACAGGTCACGCGTGACCTCGCCGACGAGCTGACCCACGCTGTGCCGGTCCGCGGAGCCGCTGCGGCCGTCGGTCGGGTCCGGCGCCACGCTGGACGCCGCGAACGGATCAGGGGCGCTCGACATAGGGCTCACCCCCGGCGGTCGGCGCGCCCCAGACCTCCGGGGCGGGCGGCGCGGCGGCCGGAACGGCGGCCGGAGCCGCGACCGGCGGCGGAGCCGAGGCCGGACGGTGGCCGCCGTCGTCGTCGGGCGCGTCCCGCATGCCCCGGACGAAGCGGCCCACGAGGAGCCCGGCCCCCGCCGCGACGGCGATGAACAGGCCCGGCCGACGCCGCGCGAAGTCCTCGACCTCGCGCAGGACGGCGCCGGGCTCGTGCTCGTCGAACCAGTCCGCGACGCGCCCGGTGGCGTCACCCGCACGCTGGACGAGCTCGCTCGCATAACCCGGGTCCTGGGTGCCGCCCGCCATCTGGCCGAGCTCGTCACCCAGCGACCGCAGGCCGCTCGCCAGGTGCTGCTGCTGGGTCGCGACCTGCTCGCCGAGCTCGATCCGCGTGCGGCCGATCAGGCCCCGCGCACGCTCGGAGGCCTCGTGGGCCACGTCGCGCGCCGCCTCCTTGGCGTCGTGAGCGGTCTCTCGGCCGGCGTCCCCGACCTGTGACGCCGCGTCGGCGACCCGGTCCTTGATGCCCGAGCCCGCCCCGGAGCTGTCTCCGGCTCCGGCTCCCGTTCCGGATGACCAGCTCTGCTGCGGACCTGTCCCTGTGCTGTACGGATGTGCCGTCTGGCTCATGATGGGACTCCTGTCGTCGTCCTCGCCCGATCGCGCTGGACGAGGTCGGAGAGCAGGGCAACGGCGTGCCGTGCTCCACCGCGCGGCCGCTTCATGACCTCGTTCCAACCTAGGCGGGTGAAAGCGACTCGCAACCCGAGGTCGGCGCCGGTGGAGGCGGGGTGGAGGCTGGCGGGTGCCCGACGGCGGCCGACCGATGTCGGGAATGCGCCGGAAAAGGACTCGGTAAACACTCGCAAAGAATGGCCCAATACCCGTCTTCACCAGCGCCTTTGTCGTCCGGACTGTCCGAATCGCCCGAACCAGCGTAGGGTGAATTGCTCGGAGTCATGAAGCGGCTCCCGATCCGGACGGATCTGGGAGGCACCTGTGTCCTTGATCGAACAGCCGCGCTCGACCGCTGTGAGCGACATCCAGAACGACCACTCCGCACCCGCCGCGGGATTCTCCCCGGCGGCCCTCATGCGCACGATGGGCCTGGGTACCAATCTGCTGGTGGGTACCTACCGCGTCGAGCTCGCCTCCGGTACCTGGTGGTGGTCCGACGAGGTCTACACGATGCACGGCTGGAAGCGGGACGAGATCGAGCCGGGGCTCGACGCCCTCCGCTCCCGCAAGCACCCCGACGACCGGACCCGCGTGGTCCGCGCCGCCAGCCAGGCCCTGCGGGTCGGCCGCCCGTTCGCGTGCGCGCACCGCATCGTGGACCGCAACGGCCGCACCCGGTCGGTGGTGGTGACCGGCCAGGGCAGCCAGAGCGACCGCACCCACTCGCCCGAGCTGGTGGGCTACGTCGTGGACGTCACGCCCGTGCAGAAGGAGGCGCTGGACCGCGAGGCGGACGGCGCGGTGAACCGCGCGTTCGTCAGCCAGGCGGCGATCGAGCAGGCCAAGGGCGTCATCATCGCGGTGCGGGGCGTCGACGAGGTCGCGGCGACGGAGATCCTGGTCGAGGTCGCGCGCAAGGCCGACGTCTCGCTGCGCCTGGCCGCCGACCAGGTGATGGAGTCGCTGCACGCCGACAACGAGAAGGCCGGCGTCACCCAGGCCGCGCTGCGGCGCGCGCTCGACGTCGTCCACCCGGTGGGGCGGCCGCGCGGCCACGACGCGCTGCTGACCCGGCGGCCGCGTCGCACGGACACGCGCCGCCGGGACAACTGAGCGACCCCCAGCCGGCCCCGCCGCTCCGCCTGGAGCGACGGGGCCGACGTCTGCCCGCCGCCGTCAGCCGCGCCCGCCGGGCGCCGGCACCGTGAAGGACGGCTCGCCCGGGGTCAGCTCCGCGGTGTACGCCGCGAGGTAGGAGTCCAGCCAGACGGCGCGCCCGCCCTCCGTGGGCGCGTCGCCGGCGGGGTCGTCCACCGCGAGCTCCAGGCGGGCGTCGCGGACGCGGATGGTCTGGCCGGACGGCGTGTCCACCCAGGTGCCGGACCCGATCGAGCCGATCTCGACGGCCAGCCGGTGCCCGGCGGCCAGGGTCCAGTCGGTCGACTCCAGGTCGAGGGTCACCCGGCCCGAGTCGATGACGGCGGCCTGCTCGACGAACGGCACGGCCGTCCCGTCCGGGGCGACGTCGTGCAGCTCGACCAGCACGTTGCCGGTTCCCCGCACGTCCAGCGCGACCTTGGGCGTGCCGACGACGCGGGTGTCCGCCGCGACGGGCTCGGACCACCTCAGGAAGCTCGACCGGGCGCCGTCCTGCTCCTCGTCGGGGCCGCCGTCGTCGACGTACGAGCCGCCGCCGAGCGCGACCCGCGCGGTCCGGTCGGCAGCCGGCCACGTGTCCTCGGCGCGCCAGGCGCCCGTGCTGTCCTGGATCGAGAACGCCGGGTACGCCGTCGTCGGCTCCGTGTCCTTGAGGTGCTCGTCGTAGAAGGCGCCGATCTCCTCGAACCAGCCCTCGCGCCCCATCTGCGGGGTGCCGTCCTCGGTGCGGTCGTTGCCCCGCACGTGGTCCCACGGTCCGAGCCAGCCGCGCTGCGGGCCGTCGTGGTTCGCGAGGTACTCGGCCATGCCCTCGGGCCGGGTGTTCCACTCCAGGAAGCCCTGGGTGACGAACAGCGGGGTGTCGCTCCCCTTCGCGTGCCTCGCCAGGTCCCGGTCCTGCCAGTAGCTCGTGCCCGGGTCGGCCTTCAGGTTGTTCAGCGTGTTGGCCGCGAGGCACTCGGGGTGCGCCAGCTCGTACCGCGAGTTCTTCACGTAGCGCTCGTCGTCGTCAGCCAGCTGCGGGAGCTGGGCGATCGTGTTGTACGTGTTCGGCGCGATGATCCCCTCCTGCCGCGGCAGGCCGTTGGAGCGGATGCGGTCATACATGTCCCAGATGGGCTCCTGGGCCACGACGGCCCTGAGCGCGTCCTGGTCCAGGTTGTTGCCGATCAGGCCGGTGACGGCGTCGTACGACTTGCCGTACATGCCCACCGCCCCGGTGGACCACGACTGGTCGGCGGCCCAGTCGATCGCGGCGGCGACGTCGGCCTGCTCGCCGGGGCCCGCGAAGTCGATGCAGCCGGTCGAGCCGCCGTAGCCGCGGGTGTCGACCAGGACCAGGGCGTAGCCGCGGTCGAAGAGGTCGATGCCCTCGACGAGGTCGCCGAACCGGTCGGACGGGCCGGTGTGCGCGTGGCCCTCCTCGGAGATCTCGCCCGAGTGCCCGAAGTACGAGCCTGCCGACAGGATCACCGGCACCTGCTCGCCCTTCTCCAGTCCCTCCGGGAGCAGGACGTCGGCGTGCAGCTCGACGTCGGAGCCGTCCGAGCCGTCGGAGCCGTCCGAGGACGGGAAGTAGTGCTGCGTCCAGACGGCGCCCTCGGGCACGCGGTCGTTCTCCGCGTGCGTCACGGGGCGGTCGGCGGTGGCGACGGCGGCGGGCTCGTCCGACGCCTTCTGCGCCGTCGCCGTGGCGACGGGGACGGCGACCGCCCCCGTCAGGGCGACGGCGGCGAGGGCTGAGACGGTCGTGACTGCGGCGCGTGAGCTGTGCACGTGCTCCTCCAGTGTTGTGGTGGCTGGGTCGGGGCTGGCTTGGTGCGGTGTCTGTGGCTCGATCACACCCGAGATTTCACCCGGTCGACAGTGGGACGACGTCACCGGCCGGTCGTGACATTCGTCGGGGGCGGGCGTGACACGGCGTCACTGGTGAGGTCGGCGTCGGGCACGAATACTGGGTCCCGACCCCTTCCCGGCCCGACCTGCCCCACCCGCCCCCGCGCGACCCGGAGTTCCCATGGAGACCAAGCCCGCGAGCGTGCACCACCTGCCGGGTACCGACCGTTGAGGCCCGGACGGACCGCTCTGTCCGAGCACAACGAGGCCTCCCAGGGGCGGCTGCGCCGTCTCAACCTGGTGCTGCAGGTCCCGCCGGTCGCCCTCGCGGGGGCGCTGCTCGTGGCGTTCGACCACAAGAACCTGTGGGGCACGGTGGCCCTGGTCGTGGGGGTCGTGGCCGCGGTCGTGGCCATGGAGCGGTGGACGGCGGACGACCTGGCCCGCGTCGCCCTGCCCTGCCTGGCCGCGAGCGCCGTGGTGTGGCTGTTCGGGGCGCTCGTCGCGGGCAGCAGCACGGCGTTCTACGGCATCGGCGTCGTGGGCTCGCTCGTGGTGCCGCAGCTCCCGCGGCACCGGGTCGCGGCGACGCTCGGGCTCGCTCTCTTCATCGCGGCCGCGGGGGCGAGCCGGCTGCTGGTGACCACGGACGACGTCGTCCGCGACCTGGTGACCTACGTGATCGTTCCGACGGGTGTCTTCGTGCTGGCCACCGCCCTGCTGTACGGCAACCAGCGGTACCTCGACCTCATGAAGGAGACGCGCGACCGTGAGGCGGAGCTGGCCGTGGCCCAGGAGCGGATCCGGTTCGCGAGCGACCTGCACGACATCCAGGGCCACACCCTGCACGTGGTGAAGCTCAAGACCGTGCTGGCGCAGAAGCTGGTGCACGGCGACGCCGACCGGGCGCAGGAGGAGCTGCGGGAGATCCACGCCCTGGTCGCCGACACGATCGCGCAGACCAAGAACCTGGCGCACGGGCAGCGGCGGCTCAACCTGTCGGCCGAGCTGGAGAACGCGAAGAACCTGTTCGAGGCCGCGGGCATCGACGTCCGCGTCGACCGCGTGGCCGAGGCCGACCCGCGGACCGCCGAGCTGCTCGGCCAGGTGCTGCGCGAGACGACCACCAACATCCTGCGGCACGCGCAGGCCTCGCTGGTGCGGATCACACTGTCCGGCTCCGGCATCGACATCGTCAACGACGGCGCGCGGGACGGGCCGCCGCCCGCGCTCAGCGGGCTGTCCGCCCTGCGGCAGCGCGTGGCCGAGGACGGCGGCGAGCTGACGGTCGAGCAGGGCGCCGGACGGTTCCGGACGGCGGCGGCGTTCGGACGGGAAGGCGCGACCCTCGCGCCGGAAGTGAGAACCGAGCCGGAGATGACAGCCGCGCCGGAAAAGACAGCACTGGAGGGCAGCCGATGACCACGGTGGTACTGGCCGACGACGAAGCGCTGCTGCGCAAGGCCCTGGCCGCGCTGCTTCCCCTGGAGGGCGACATCGAGGTGCTGGCCGAGGCCGAGGACGGCGCCACCGCCGTCGAGGCCACGCTGCTGCACCGGCCCGACGTGCTCGTGATCGACCTCGAGATGCCCGGGGTGGACGGGCTGGGCGCCGTCGCGCAGATCCGTGAAGCGCGACCGGACCAGGTGATCCTCATGCTCACCCGCCACGCCCGGCCGGGGGTGCTGCGCAAGGCGCTGCGGCTCGGCGTCCAGGGCTTCGTCAGCAAGTCCGCGGAGCCGGCGCACATCACGCAGGTCATCGCGGCGCTGCACGAGGGCAAGCGCTGGATCGACCCGGACGTCTCGGCGCTCGCCGTCATCGACGACTGCCCGCTCACCGAGCGGGAGGTCGACGTGCTGCGGGTGACGAGCAAGGGCTACTCGGTCGCCGAGATCGCGGCCCAGCTCCACCTCGCGGAGGGCACGGTGCGCAACTACCTCTCGAACGCGATGCAGAAGACCCAGACCCGGACCCGGCACGAGGCGGCCCGCTACGCACGGGAGCACGACTGGTTGTAGGGGTGCGGGATGTCGGCCGCCGGCTGGAAGTGCGCTTCTACCCAGTCATTGGGCCCGGAATCACCGTGATTACGGGCGAAATCGCTGGGTAGAAGCGCACCTTGCCCGCGCCGACGACGGCCCGACACCGGGCGCCGTCGACAGCCGGGTGCACATCGCATCCCGGAGGCGAAACCGGCCGGGCGGGGTCAACGACTACAAGGTGCGCTTCTACCCAGTCATTGGGCCCGTATTCACGGTGATTCCGGGCCAGATGACGGGGTAGAAGCGCACTTTGCCCAGGCCGACGGCGGCCGGGCCTGGCGCGGCCGGGTCTGGACGCATCCGTCCTGGTCACGGGTGAAATCGCGGCCGGGCACCTGTCCGGCGTCGACCACCACGGCTAGCCTCGCCCCGTGAGCCAACCGCCGACGCCGCGACCGCCCGTGCCTGCCCCCGACGCGGTGCTGTCGTTCACGGTCCAGGGCAACTTCCTGACCACGAACATGGTCCCGCCGCGGCTCACCATCGACGGCTGGCCCGCTCCGTTGCCGGTCACCGGCACCCGGAAGATCCCCATCTGGTCCGGACGGCACCATCTCCAGGTGCACTCCCAGTGGCTGCGCCAGTACGGCCACGCCGCCCTCGACATCGACGTCGCACCCGGCCAGACTCTCGACGTGTTCTATGCGCCGCCGCACCAGAACTTCTACGACCAGGGGGCGATCGGCCACGGTCCCCAGGTCCGCCGGGGCCGTGGAGTCATGATCGCCACCTGGACGATGATCAGCCTGCTCCTCCTGGCGGTGGTCGGCCTGTTCCTCGGGATGACGTTGGCAACCTTCGCGATGCTGGCGACGCCCTGACCCACGAGCGGGCCAACGGCGGCGAGGATTCCGACCAGGCGCGACACTGAGCGGGTACGACGCAGCGCAGGCACCACAGCGGGCACAACGACGGCAGGCACAACGACGGCCGACCCAGGGAGCGGGCATGGCACATGTCACGGGCCGGCTCTCGGTACGTCTGCTCGGCCCGTTCGCCGTGACGGTCGACGACGCGCCCGTCGCCCTCAGCTCCCGCCTGCGCACGCTGCTCGCAGTGCTCGCGCTCGACGTCGGACGGCCCGTGCCGACCGAGCGCATCGCCGCCGCGGTGTGGGGCCCGGACCGCCCCGCCGACACCCGCAAGGCCATCCAGGTGCTGGTCACCCGGCTCCGCACGGCGCTCGGGCGCGACGCCGTCCGCACCACCCCCGGCGGCTACCAGCTCGACGTCCCGCCGGACGCCGTCGACCTGTCCCGGTTCGAGTCGGCGCTGGCCGAGAGCCGCACAGCGGCCGACCCCGCCGAGGAGTACCGGCTCCTGCGCCAGGCCCTCGCGCACTGGCGGGGCTCCCCCTTCGAGACCATCGACTCCGACCTGCTCGTCACGGTCGACCGCCCGCGGCTGGTGCAGCCCGCGCTGGCCGCCGTGGAACGGTGCGCCGACCTCGCACTGGCCGGCCACGCCCCGCGCCCGGGCACCCCGCGCCACAGCACCCCGCACCCGGGCGCCCCGGACCCCGGCACCCCAGACCCCCGCGACGCAGGCCCCGGCACCCCAGACCCCAGCAACGCAGACCTCGGCGACGCAGGCCCCGGCGACGCAGACTCCAGCGGCGCAGGCCTCGGCGACGCAGACCTCGGCGAGCTGGCCGCCGCCCTGCGCGAGCTCGTCGGTGTCCACCCGCTGCGCGAGAGCCTGTGGGTCCGGCTCATGGGCGTACTCGACCGCACCGGCCGGCGCGCCGACGCCCTGGCCGCCTACCAGGACCTGTACCGGATCCTGCGCGACGAGCTCGGCACCCCACCCGGCGCGGAGGCACAGGCGGCCCACCGCCGCCTCCTCGCGCCCGAGCCACCCGAAGCGCCGGAGCAGTCCGAGCCACCGGAGCAGTCCGAGCCACCCGCGCCGGCAGCACCAACGGCACAACCAGTACCACCAGCCCGACCCGCCCTGCTCCCGCCCCCGGAGCGCACCTTCCGCGGCCGGGCCGCCGCCCTCGACGCCCTGGACGCCCTCCTCGACACCGCCCCCGGGATCGCCGTCGTCGACGGACCGGGCGGGGTCGGCAAGACGGCGACGGTGCTGCACTGGGCCCACCGCGCGGCCGACCACTTCCCCGACGGGACGCTCTACGTGAACCTGCGCGGCTACTTCCCCACGAACACGCCTTTGGCCCCCGCGGTCGCCGTCCGCCAGTTCCTCGACGCGCTCGGCGTCCCGCCCGCCCGGATCCCGGACGACGCCGACGCCCAGGCCGCCCTGTACCGCTCGGTGCTCGCGGACCGCCGGGTCCTGGTGGTGCTGGACAACGCCCGCGATGTCGAGCAGGTGCGGCCCCTCCTGCCGGGCGGACGGCGCTGCGTGGTGGTCGTCACGAGCCGGAACCGGCTCGGCGGCCTGGTCGCCGTCGAGGGCGCCGCGCGGCTCGCCCTCGGGACCCTCCCGTCGCCCGAGGCCGAGGACGTGCTGGCCGCCCGGCTGGGCGCCGCCCGCCTCGCGGCGGAGCCCGAGGCCGTGCGCGAGCTGCTGGCGCTGTGCGGCGGGCTCCCCCTGGCGCACGTGATCGTCGCCGAGCGCGCGGCCGCGCGGCCCGGGGCGCCGCTCGCCGGCCTGGTCCGCGAGCTGCACCGGTCCCGCATCGCCGCCCTGTCCGCCGGCCGCGACCACGCGGCCCGCTCCGTCTTCTCGTGGTCGTACCGCGCGCTGGGCGCCGACGCCGCCACGGTGTTCCGCCTGCTCGGCCTGCATCCCGGGCCGCACGTCACGATCCCGAGCGTCGCGAGCCTCGGCGCGCTCCCCCGGGACCGTGCCCGCGCCGCCGTCGCCGAGCTGGAGCGGGCGAGCCTCCTGATCGAGCTCGCGCCGGGCCGGTTCACCATGCACGAGCTGCTCATGGACTACGCGACCGAGCTGGTCGCCAAGGACCCGCCCGAGCAGTCCGCCGCCGCGACCGTCCGCATGCTCGACCACTACCTCGGCATGGCCCACCAGGCCGAGGATTCACTCGCCCTCACCGAGGACCGGCACACGCTCGGCCCGCCGGCGGACGGCGTGCTCGGGTCGCCCCCGCCGTCCGGGTACGACGCCGGGGCGGCCCTCCTCGACACCGAGGCGCCCGTCCTCGTCGCGATGGTCCGGCGCGCCGCCGCCACCGGCAACCACGAGCACACCTGGCGCATCGCGCGCTGCCTGCGTCCGTACCTGTGGGCGCGCAAGCAGGTCCCGACCGTCCTGGAGGCCGAGCGCCTGGCGCTCGCCGCGCTGGAACGGCTCGGCCGCGTTCCGGAGCAGGTGGGCTCCCGCCGCTGGATCGCCCACGCCCTCATGCGGCTCGGGCGGCCCGACGACGCCTGGCGCACCCTGGAGCCGACGCTCCCCCTGACCGAGCGCACGGCCGAGCGCACGGCCGAGCACACGTCCGAGCACACGGCCGAGCGCCACACCGAGCGCCACACCGAGCACCGCGCCGAGCGCCAGGCCGAGCACCACGCCGAGGTCGACGACCCCGAGCGCCACGCCGAGGTCGACGACACCACGCGCGCCTGGCTGCTGAACACCACGGCCGCCGTCCTGTCCGAGCTGGGCCGCCTGGACGAGGCCCTCGACCACGCCGAGCGCGCGCTCGATCTCTTCCGCGGCACGGGCGACCTCCTCGGCGACGGCTGCACCGAGTCCGCGGTGGGCCTCTACCTGCGCCGGCTGGGCAAGCTCGACGCCGCGCTGGCGGCCGCGCAGCAGGCGTACGCCACCCTGACGGAGGCCGATGACGTCTGGCTCCGCTGCTACACCCGCGAGCTCGTCGGTGACATCCAGCTCGACCTGGGCGAGCCCGACGCCGCGGCCGCCACCTACCGGGCGTGCGCCGAGGAGCTGCGCGCCCTCGGCCGCACGGACGAGCTCGCCGGGATCCTCGCCAAGCTCGCAGCCGCCGACGCCGCGCGCGGCGCCCCCGCCGACGCCCGCGCCCCCGCCGACGCTGGCGATGCCGCCCGCGACGCAGCCGACGCCGGAGGTCGCTGAACGACCGGCAGCACCCGGTCGCCGTCCAGTACCGCCTGACCGAGCGGCGTCAGGGTGTGCCACACGCTGTTGCGCTCCCGCCGCGACGCGATCAGCCCGGCGTCGCGCAGCACGGACGCGTGCTCCGAGGCCGACGGCGCGGAGACGCCGATGTGCCGCGCCAGCTCGCTCGTGCTCGCGCCGTAGGCCAGGGCCGCCAGCGCGGCCGCGCGCGTCCGGCCGAGGAGCGCGGCCAGCGCCCGGTCGTGCCGGCCGCCGCCGGCCGGGCGGAGCCAGGACAGCCGGTGCGGCACCGGGTACACGAGCACGGGCGCGAGGCCCGGGTCGGCCAGCGAGATCGGCGCGCGCCAGCAGAAGAACGCCGGCTGCAGCGTGATCCCCCGGCCCTCCAGGTAGACGTCCCGGTCGGCCGCGGTCTCGACGCGGAGCACCGGGTCCCGCCAGGTGACGGACGGGTGCAGCGAGCCGAGCAGGGCCGCCGTGCCGCCGCCGGTCAGGGTGCGCACGTGCGCGGCGACGTCGGCCTCCACGGCGGTGCGGATCGCGGACCAGTACGGCGCGAGCGCCTGGTCGTGGTAGGCCTGGGTGGCCCGCTCCAGCCGCCGCCGGGCGGGCGCCGAGCGCGCGAGGTCGAGTGCCCAGCGCGGCACGTCGCGCTGCCCGCCCAGGAGCTCCAGCTCGTCCCGGAACCGGGCGGACGGCGTGCTCAGCACCGTCTCCAGGCCGGCCCCGAGCTCGGTGGTGCCGCCGGCGGGCGTGAGGAAGTCGGGCGTGTACCCCCGCGGCGGCGTGAGCCGCAGGTAGGAGCGCGCCTCCCACGACATCCCGGACACCACGCGCGAGCGCCACTCGGCGAAGACCAGGGGTCCGCCCGGCTGGTTGACCTGGTGCGCGCTGAGCACGGCCTCCCACAGGGGGTCGGGCCCGGGGGCGAGCCGGACCCGCAGCAGGTCCTCGGCGGTGAAGTGGATCCGTAGCATCGGCACCCTCCTGCAGGACGCCGGATCTCGGCGTCACCGCCCATTCCACGCCGTGGCGGTTTCAAACCGCTTTCACCTGTCGGTCGGGAGCCCGACCCGGCAGGATGGCCGGGACGGGGGGCGCGACGGTGCGGGACGGGATGCGGCAGGACGGGACGCAGATGGACGACGGGCACGAGCCCGCGGTCACGGTCGCCGTGCTGGGCCCGTTCGCCGTCGTCGTGGACGGCGCGGAGGTGCGGCTGCCGGGCCGGCTGCGGTCCCTCCTGGCCGGGCTGGCCGCCGGCGCGGGGGCGCCGGTGTCCGTGGAGCGCCTGGTCGACGTCGTCTGGGGCGAGGAGCTGCCCGCCTCCCCGCAGGGGTCGCTGCAGGTGCTGGTCCGCAGGCTGCGGTCCGTCCTGGGCGACGCCGTGGTCGAGACCGGACCGGGCGGGTACCGGCTCGCCCTTCCCGCCGGGCGCGTGGACGTCGCGTCGTTCGCGGGGCTCGTCCAGCCCCGGCCCGGCGAGGCCCCGGCCGCGGAGCGCCGGCGCCTGGCCGACGCGCTGGGGCTGTGGCGCGGCGCGCCGTTCGACGGGGTCGGGTCCGAGCTCCTCCACGCGGTCGAGGGTCCGCGGCTGGAGGAGCAGCGCCTGGCGGCGCTGGCCCGCCGGATCGAGATCGACCTCGCGACGCCGGACGACGCCCTGGTCGCGGAGCTGCGCGAGCTCACGGACCGGTACCCGCTGCAGGAGCGCTTCTGGGGGCACCTCATGACGGCGCTGGCCCGGACCGGACGGCCCGCCGAGGCCCTCGACGCCGCCGCGCGGCTGGAGCGGACGCTCGCCGACGAGCTGGGCATCGGCCCCGGGGCGGCGATCCGGCGGCTGCGCCGGGACATCGCCGGCGCGGAGGCCGCCGGCCCGGATGCCACCGGCTCGGATACCGCCGGCTCAAAGAGCGCAGGCGCAGAGTTCGCCGGCGCAGGGTTCGCCGGCACAGACGCCGCCGTCCGACCGGACGAGGAGCCGGGCCGGGTCCCGCGCCAGCTCCCCCTGGGCCCCCTGGCGTTCAGCGGCCGGGCGGGCGCGCTCGCCGGTCTCGACGTGTTCCTCGCGGACGACGGCGCGCCCCGGGTCGCGGTGCTCGACGGCGCGGGCGGTGTCGGCAAGACCGCGACCGCGCTGCACTGGGCGCACCGGGTGGCCGGCCGGTTCCCCGACGGGCAGCTCTACGCGAACCTGCGGGGGTTCGACCCGACGTCGGCGCCGGTGCCGCCGGGCACGGTGGTGCGGGCGTTCCTGGAGGCCCTGGGCGTGGCCAAGGGCCGCGTCCCGGCGGCGGAGGACGCCCTGCTCGCGCTGTACCGGGGCGTCGTCGCGGGACGGCGGCTGCTCGTGGTGCTGGACAACGTCCGCGACGCCGACCAGGTGGCGCCGCTCCTGCCCGGATCCGGGCCGGGCGTCGCCGTGGTCACGAGCCGCGCCACCCTGACGGGCCTGGGCGCCGCGCGGGTCGCGCTGGGCACCCTGACGCCCGCCGAGGGGCTCGACCTGCTCGCGCTGCGGGTCGGCGCGGAGCGCTGCGCGGCCGAGCCGGAGGCCGCGCGCCGGATCGTAGAGCGGTGCGCCGGCCTGCCGCTGGCCGTCGTGATCGCCGCGGCCCGGGTGCTGGCCCGGCCGGGATTCCCGCTGTCGGCGGTCGCCGACGAGCTGGCGGACGGCGGCGCCCGGCTGGACACGCTGGGCGACGACGACGCGATGGCCGACGTCCGCAGCGTGTTCGCCACGTCGTACCGGGCGCTGACCCCCGAGGCGGCGCGCCTGTTCCGGCTGCTCGGGGTCCATCCCGGGCCGGACGTCGCGGGCGCCGCGCTGGCGGCCCTGTACGGCGACCCCGACGGCGGCGCCGGGGACGACGACGGAGGCTCTGACGGGGACGGGGACGGGGACGGCGCCAGGAACGACGACGGGGACGACGTCGCAGGCCGCGCGCTGGCCGAGCTCGTCCGCGTGAACCTCGTGACGGAGCACGCGCCCGGCCGGTTCGCGATGCACGACCTCGTGGCGGAGTACGCCCGCGAGCGGGCGCGGGAGGACGAGACGCAGGAGTGGCGGGACGCCGCCGTCGGGCGCGTGACGGCCTGGTACCTGGGCGTCGCGCTGGAGATGGACCGCCGCAGGTGGCCCGCCCGCGTGCGCCAGGAGTTCGTCCGGGACCCCGGCCCCGTCCGGGTGCCGGACGAGGAGCCGGCCGCCTGGTTCCACGCCGAGCGGACCGTCCTGTTCGCCGTCGTGACGGCGGCCCGCGAGCACGGGTTCCGCGGCGAGATGCTGTCCCTGGTCTGGGCCCTGTACAGCACGCTGTCCCACCACGCGGAGCAGCGCGACGCGCTGTGGACGGTGCTGGTCGCGGCGCGCGACGTCGCGGTCGAGGTCCGGGACCGGCGGGCGGAGCTGTGGTGCACCCGGTACCTCGCGGCGCTGGCGGCGGCCGCGGGGCGCCGCAGGGCGTGCGAGGAGCTGCGGCGCCGCACCGTCGACCTGGCCGCCGAGCTGGGCGACGTGCGCGGGCTCCAGCTCGCCCACCACGGCTACGCCGGCGACCTGGTGCGCTGGGGGCGGCACGACGAGGCGGTGCGCCAGGCGGAGCAGGCGCTCGTGCACGGCCGCCGCTCCGGCGACCCCTTCCACGAGGCCCACGCGCTGAACATCCTCGCGTGGGCCCTGGCGCACGCCGGCGACCTCGACCGGGCGCTGCCGCTGGCCGAGCGGGCCCTGGGGATGCTGAACGACCGGGACAACCCGACCACCCGCGCCGTCGTCTGGGACACGCTCGGCCACGTGCACACCGCCCTGGGCGACCCGGGGCGGGCGATCGTCTGCTACCAGGAGGCGGCGGTCCGGTTCCGTGAGTTCGACATGCGGCAGGACCTGGTGGCCGCCGAGCGCCGGCTCGCCGTCCTGCTCGGTGAGGCCGGCCGCTGGACGGAGGCGCGCGACGCCTGGCAGGAGTGCCTGGACCAGTCCGTCGAGCTCGGGCTGGGCGGCGTCGCCGGCATCCGCACGGAGCTCAGTCGCGCCGCCGCGAGATCGTCCGGCCCAGCCACACCAGGGGGTCGTAGCGCCGGTCCGCCACTCGCTCCTTCATAGGGATGAGGGCGTTGTCGGTGATCTTGATCCCCTCGGGGCACACCTCGGTGCAGCACTTGGTGATGTTGCAGCGGCCCAGGCCGTGCTCGTCCTGCACGGCGGGCACCCGGTCGGCGACGTCGAGCGGGTGCATCTCCAGCTCGGCGACCCGCATCAGGAACCGCGGGCCGGCGAACGCCTCCTTGTTCTCGTCGTGGTCGCGCACCACGTGGCACGTGTCCTGGCACAGGAAGCACTCGATGCACTTGCGGAACTCCTGCGATCGCTCGACGTCGACCTGCGCCATCCGGTACTCGCCCGGCGCGAGGCCGGCCGGCGGCGTGAACGACGGGACCTCGCGCGCCTTGGCGTAGTTGAACGACACGTCCGTCACGAGGTCGCGCAGCACCGGGAACGTCCGCATCGGCGTCACGGTGACCACGTCGGTGGGCGCGAACGCCGACATCCGCGTCATGCACAGCAGCCGCGGGCGCCCGTCGATCTCGGCCGAGCACGACCCGCACTTGCCCGCCTTGCAGTTCCACCGCACCGCGAGGTCGGGCGCCTGCGTGGCCTGGATCCGGTGCAGCACGTCGAGCACGACCTCGCCCTCGTTGACCTCCACCTCGAAGTCCGCGAGCGCCCCGCCGGACGCGTCCCCGCGCCAGACCCGGAAGCGTCCCTTGTAGCTCATGCCGTTCCTCCCTCGGGGTGCAGCACTGCGGACGACCCGACGTCAGGCTGCCCGGCCTCGGGGTGCCCCGCGTCGGGGTGCCCCGCCAGCTCGGCCGGCGTGTAGTACTTCTCCAGCTCGGACAGGTCGAACAGCGCGAGCAGGTCCGGGCGCATGGGTTCGCGCTCGGCGGGTTCGACGGCGGTCCGCGGCACCACCGCTGCCCCGGTACCGAGCCCTGAGCCGTCCCGTACGCAGTGGGTGACCAGCACCCGGTGCCGCCACTCGGCGTCGAGCCCGGGGTGGTCCTCGCGGGTGTGGCCGCCGCGGCTCTCGGTGCGCAGCAGGGCGGAGGACGCGACGGCCTCGCTGACCATGAGCATGTTGCGCAGGTCCAGCGCCAGGTGCCAGCCGGGGTTGTACTGGCGGTGGCCCTCGACGACGACGTCGTGCACCCGGGCCCGCAGCTCGGCGAGCCGGTCGAGCGCGGCAACCACCTCGGCCTCCGTGCGGATGATGCCGACGAGGTCGTTCATCACGCGCTGGAGCTCGGCGTGCAGCGTGTAGGGGTTCTCGCCGCCGGCAGCGGCCGGGTGCGCGTCGAACGGCGCGAGCGTCATCGCGGCCGCCGCGGCGACGTCCGCGTCCCGGACGGCGGGACGGCGGTCCAGGCCGACGACGTAGTCGGCCGCGCCGAGGCCCGCGCGCCGGCCGAACACCAGCAGGTCGGACAGCGAGTTGCCGCCGAGGCGGTTGGAGCCGTGCATCCCGCCGGCGCACTCCCCCGCGGCGAACAGGCCGGGCACGCGGGACTGCCCGGTGTCGGGGTCCACGGCGATGCCGCCCATCACGTAGTGGCAGGTGGGGCCGACCTCCATCTGCTCGGCCGTGATGTCGACGTCGGCCAGCTCCTTGAACTGGTGGTACATCGAGGGCAGGCGCCGCCGGATCTCGTCGGCGGGCATGCGGCTGGCGATGTCGAGGTAGACGCCGCCGTGGGGCGAGCCGCGGCCCTCCTTGACCTCGGTGTTGATGGCGCGGGCCACCTCGTCGCGGGGCAGCAGGTCGGGCGTGCGGCGGTTGTTCTCCTGGTCGTCGTACCAGCGGTCGGCCTCGTCCTCGGACTGGGCGTACTGGCCCTTGAACACGTCCGGCACGTACCCGAACATGAACCGCTCGCCGTCGGAGTTGCGCAGCACGCCGCCGTCGCCGCGCACGCCCTCGGTCACGAGGATGCCCTTGACGCTGGGCGGCCAGACCATCCCGGTGGGGTGGAACTGGACGAACTCCATGTCGATGAGGCTGGCCCCGGCGCGCAGCGCCAGGGCGTGGCCGTCGCCCGTGTACTCCCACGAGTTGGACGTGACCTGGAAGGACTTGCCGATCCCGCCCGTGGCCAGCACCACGGCGGGCGCGGAGAACAGGACGTGCCGGCCCGACTCGCGCCAGTAGCCGAACGCCCCGGCGACGGCGCCGTGGTGCTCGGTGCCCGCCTCGGGGTCGGTGAGCAGCTCGGTGATCGTGCACTCGGCGAACACCCGCAGCCGCGCCTCGTAGTCGCCGGTGGCGGCGTGGTCCTCCTGCTGCAGCGCGACGATGCGCTGCTGGAGGGTGCGCAGCAGCTCCAGCCCGGTCCGGTCGCCGACGTGGGCGAGCCGCGGGTAGGTGTGCCCGCCGAAGTGGCGCTGGCTGATCCGGCCGTCGGGCGTCCGGTCGAACAGCGCGCCGTAGGTCTCCAGCTCCCAGACCCGGTCCGGCGCCTCCTTCGCGTGCAGCTCCGCCATCCGCCAGCTGTTCAGGAACTTGCCGCCGCGCATCGTGTCGCGGAAGTGCACCTGCCAGGAGTCGTGCTCGTTGACGTTGCCCATGGCCGCCGCGCAGCCGCCCTCGGCCATCACGGTGTGCGCCTTGCCGAACAGCGACTTGCAGACGATCGCGGTGCGCAGCCCGCGCTCGCGGGCCTCGATCGCGGCGCGCAGCCCCGCGCCGCCCGCGCCGATCACGAGGACGTCGTAGTCGTGTCGTTCGATCTCGGTCAAGGCCGGGCTTCCTCTCCGACGGGCCGTGCGGTTGTCCGATGAGGCGGTTATCCGATGAGGCGAAGGTCCGTGATCGCCCCACGCGCGACGAGCGTCACGTACAGGTCGGTGAGGATCAGCGAGGCGAGCGTGATCCAGGCGAAGAACATGTGCCGCGTGTTGAGCGCGGAGATCCGGGTCCAGAACCAGTAGCGGACCGGGTGCTTCGAGAAGTGCGTGAGGCGGCCGCCCATCACGTGCCGGCACGAGTGGCAGGACGCCGTGTAGCACCACAGCAGCGCGACGTTGGCCAGCAGCACCAGGTTGCCGACACCCACGACGAACCCGTCGTCGGGATGCCGGAACGCGACGAGCGCGTCGTAGGTGTTGACCAGCGAGACCAGCACCGCGACGTAGAAGAAGTAGCGGTGCACGTTCTGCATGACCAGGGGGAAGCGGGTCTCGCCGGTCTGCCGCGCGTGCGGCTCGGGCACCGCGCACGCCGCCGGGGCCAACCAGAACGAGCGGTAGTACGCCTTGCGGTAGTAGTAGCAGGTCAGCCGGAAGCCCAGCAGGAACGGCAGGCTGAGGGCCGCGTACGGGATCAGCGGGTTGTCGGGCAGGAACATGCCGAAGTGCGACGAGCCCGGTGCGGACGCGCAGCCGAGCGACACGCACGGCGAGTAGAACGGCGTCAGGTAGCGCTCGTCCGCGAAGAAGTACGCCTGCTCGAACGCCCGCGCGGTGGCGTAAACGACGAAGACCAGCAGGCCGGCCGCCGTCGCCGCGGGCGCGAGCCACCACCGGTCCGTGCGCAGCGTGCGGGCGCCGACCGCGGCACGCCCCGGGGTGTCGACGCCGTGCGCGCCGACACCCCGCGCCGTCGTCGTCACGACCGGTCGCCGTGGTAGCCGCCGAGCCCCTCGTCGTCGGCATCGCTGAACATCGAAGCGTCCAGCGGGGTGTCGGGCACGACGACGTGCTCGGGAACCAGGTCCGGGACGCCCCGCGCGGGGTGCGCCGCGGCGAGCTCGCCCGCGTCGATCTCCAGCCGCTCCAGGTCGTTCACCAGCCGCCGCACCTCGGGCGCGTCACCGAAGGCGCCGCGCACGTCGGCGACGCTCCGACGCAGCTGCTCGATCGAACGGCGCAGCGTCGCGAACTCGGTGGTCGTCATGGGACACCTCCTTGGCGACGCGCCTCACCCCGTCGTGAGGTGCGTCACACCAGACTCTGCCGTGTCTGTCCCGGTGAGGCAAGGGCGAACCCGCCGTGGGACCCGAGCGTGACAGGAACGAGACGTGACCGGCGCCACGGTTGACCTCAAGCGCTCGAAGTAGCGGAACCTGGGGGCATGGAACTTGGGGGCACAGGGACGACGCCGGTACGGACGCGGGCGCTCACCATCCAGGAGGCCGCCCGGCGCACCGGGCTCACCGCGTCGACGCTGCGGTACTACGAGCAGATCGGGCTCGTCGGGCCGGTGGACCGCGACCCGGACAGCGGGCACCGCCGGTTCGGGCCGGCCGTGGTCGAGACGCTGGAGGCGCTGTCCTGCCTGCGCGGCGCCGGGGTGCCGATCGAGGAGATGCGGCGCTACCTGGCACTGCTCGCCCCGGGCGACGCCGCGGCCGCCGCCGAGGAGGCCGCACTGTTCGCCGCGCACGCCGACCGCGTCGAGGCCGAGCTGGCCCGGCTCGCGGTGCGCCTGGAGTACCTGCGCGCCAAGTCCGACCTGTGGCAGGCCCGCGTGGACGGCGACACCGACGCCGAGCGGCGGGCGGCCGACCGGACGGTCGCCGCGATGACGAAGTTCTGATCCCCCTGACCTGAACCCCACCCTCACCAAGGAGCTGCACCATGCCTGGATCCGCCCTGCCCGAAAACAACTCCGCACCCGTTCTCGTGACCGGCGGCAACGGCTACGTCGGCGGCCGCCTGGTCGCCGAGCTGCTGGACCGCGGGTACCGCGTCCGGGCGACCGTCCGCGACGCGGCCCGGGCCGGAGCCGTCACCGACCTGGTCCGCGCCGCCGGCGTCGACCCCGCGGACCGTCTGGAGACGGTCGTGATCTCCCTGGACGACGACGCGGGCTGGGCCGCCGCGATGGCCGACATCTCGGTGGTCCACCACGTCGCCTCGCCGTTCCGCTCGGTGCCGGAGGACCGGGCCGAGGAGGTCATCGCGCCCGCGGTGGACGGCACCCTGCGGGTGCTGCACCACGCCCGGGACGCCGGGACGGCGCACGTCGTGCTGACGTCGTCGTTCGCCGCCGTCGGCTACAGCCCGAAGGCCGGGCGCCGGTACGACGAGACGGACTGGACCGACCCCGAGGGCCCGAACGACCCCTACATCCGCTCGAAGGTGCTGGCCGAGCGCGCCGCGTGGGACTTCGTGGCCGAGCAGGACGGCGGGCCCGGCCTGACCGTCCTCAACCCGACAGGCATCTTCGGCCCGGTGCTCGACGGGCGGCTGTCCACGTCCGTCGGGGCCGTCCAGGGCCTGCTGACCGGCGCCGTGGCGGTGCTCCCGCGGATGCGGTTCGGGGTGGTCGACGTGCGCGACGTCGCCGAGGCGCACGTCCGCGCGATGACGACGCCGGCCGCCGTCGGCGAGCGCATCCTCCTCACGAGCGGCGACGTCGTGACCTGGGGCTGGGTGATCGACCTGCTGCGCCGGGAGCTCGGCGTGGACATCTCCGCCGTCGAGCAGGACGCCGCCAGGGGCGCGGACCTGCCGCTGGAGATCAGCAACGACAAGGCCCGGCGGGTCCTGGGGATGTCGTTCCGCCCCGCCGGCACGACGCTGCTCGACACGGCCCGCAGCCTGCTAGCCCGGGGTTGACGCAGGTCACACCCGCCGGTCGGCTCCCCACCGTTGCCCCACCCAGGTCGGTTGGTGTTAGGTAAGCCTTACCTGACCTGGAGGACGACGTGGCGTACGACGACTTTTCCCTGCACCTGCTCATGGCGGGCGACGCGCACGACGCGCCGCGGCTGCGGGAGCTGATCGACCTGCTCCCGGTCTACGCCTACGGCCAGGTCTACGTGGAGGTCGGCGTCACGGGCGGCCAGCGGCAGGACGACCCGGCGGACTGGCCGCTGCCGCCCGGGATGAGCCTCACCGTGCTGCGCCGCTCGCCCGGCTCGCCCCGGCCGCGCCGCGGTCAGCTGCTGGCCGCGGCGGTCTCGGCCTGGGCGACCGAGTGGCTGCCCGACGACGCCTGCGCCTGCTGCGCCGGGCCGTTCGCCCTCTGGGTCGGCTGCGCGGCGAGCCCCGACGTCGAGGGGATGTGCCACGCCCTGACCCAGCGGCTCGACCTCGTCCCGGCGCACCTGCACCGGCCCGGCCTCTGACCTACGGTTGGCCCCATGACGACGACCGATCCGAACTCCGAGTACCTGCGCCTCCTGGGCGAGCAGGTGGGCCACGAGTTCGCCGCGCACCTGCAGTACGTGGCGATCGCGGTGTGGTTCGACAGCCACGACCTGCCGCAGCTCGCCGCGCACTTCTACCGGCAGGCGCTCGAGGAGCGCAACCACGGCATGATGATCGTGCAGTACCACCTCGACCGGTCCCTGCCCGTGCAGATCCCGGGCACGGCCGAGGTGCGCAACGACTTCGCGAACGTGCTGGAGCCCCTGCAGCTCGCGCTCGACCAGGAGCAGCAGGTGACCAACCAGATCGAGGCGATCTTCCGCGCGGCCCGCGCGGAGGGCGACGCGCTCGGCGAGCAGTTCCTGCTGTGGTTCCTGGAGGAGCAGGTCGAGGAGGTCGCCGCCGCGACGACCCTCGTGACCGTCGCGAAGCGTGCCGGCGACAACCTCTTCGACCTGGAGAACTACGTAGCCCGCGAGACCATCGGCGACGCCGGCGAGTCGGCGGCCGCACCCCGCGTGGCGGGCGGGTCGCTCTGACCCAGGTGTACCTCAGCGGGGCCGGCTCCTAGGTGTACTCCAGGTGGGCCCGCTCAGCGGACACGTCCGGTCCGCCCTCGTCGAGCTCGTCGAGCAGGTCCTCGAGGGCGACCAGACCGTCGAGCCGGAACTCGTAGGGGAGCGCCCGCAGAGCGCCCCTCGTCCGCTCCACGACGGGCAGGCGCCCGCCGGCCCGCCCCTCGCCGACCATCCCCTGGGGGATCGCCTCCTCGACCAGGTGCGCCGTGTCGACCCGGTCGGGGTCGAGGCTCTGGTACGCGACGTCCAGCAGCCCGTCGAGCAGCTTCCGCACCCGCGCCCGCTCCTCGGGCTCCGCCGCGGTCAGGGCCGCGAGCAGCCCGGACTCGAACGCCCACCCGGGGTCCGGCAGGGCAACGGTGTGCGCCACGCCTTCGACGTCGAACCACATGATGCCCCTCGATCCCGGCCGGTGGGTACGGACCTGGGGTTCAGGTCCGCTCTGACGGAAGCAACCTAGAGAACACCCGGCCGCCCGCACAAGGCGATCGCGGGTGAACCTTTCTCCCGTCGCCGTCCCGCCCCGGTCACGCCGGCGCCGGCGGGATGTTCTGGTTCAGGTGGAACACGTTCTCCGGGTCGTAGGTGCGCTTGACCTCCGCGAGCCGCGCCAGCTTCGCGGGCGGGTAGGCCCGGCGGACGCCGGCCGCACCGTCGTCGGCCAGGACGTTGACGTAGACGCCGCTCGCGTACGGCTCCAGCAGGGCCGCGCTCGCGCGGGCGGCGGCGATCAGCCGCTCGTCCTCGGCCGGGTCGGTCCAGCCGGTGGCCACGACGTACTCGAACCGCGCGTCGCGCTGGCTGAACGCGGTCTCGTCGTCCGGCACCTCCGCGATGGCTCCGCCGTAGGCCTGGAGGCCGGCCCGCACCTCGGGGTCGTGGGCGAGCAGCGCCTCCAGCGCGGCGTCGGGCAGCTCGCGGAAGTAGTGGCCCTTCCAGTAGCGGCGCACGGCGTGCCCGCGGACGCTGTCCTCCCGGGTCTGCAGGTCCAGGTAGGACAGTTCCTCGACGCGGCGGTCCGACGGCGTGCCCAGCGCGTCGAGCTCCCGCGCGTGCTGCCGGCCCTCGTCGGGGTCGCCCACCCAGACGAAGCCGAGCGTCGCGACGCCGTCGTGCACTGCCGCGGTGTAGGTGGCCTGCCGCGGGGCGTACACACTGAGGTCGCGCCACCGGAAGGCGGCCGACGCCGCGGACGACGCCGCGTCCCCCGGTCCGGGCGTGCCGATCGGGAAGTCGAGCTCGACGCTGAGCGCCCGCGTGCCCGTCGGGTGCAGGCGGAACTCGAACTCGGTCACCACGCCGAAGTTGCCGCCCCCGCCGCGGAGCGCCCAGAACAGCTCGGGCCGCTCGTCGGCCGACGCGCGGACCACCTCGCCGGCCGCCGTCACCACCTCGTAGGCCACGACGTTGTCGCAGGCCAGGCCGTACTGGCGCGCCAGCCACCCCATGCCACCGCCCAGCGTGAGCCCGCCGACGCCGGTGTGCGAGACGTTGCCCGCCGTCGTCGCCAGGCCGTGGGGCTGGGTCGCCGCGTCGAGCGCGCCGAGCAGGGCGCCGCCCTGCACCCACGCCCGCCGGCGCTCCGGGTCCACGCGGACCTCGCCCAGGGGCGTGAGGTCGATCATCAGCCCGCCGTCCGGCACCCCGTGCCCGACGACGCTGTGCCCGCCGCACCGGACGCCCACCTCCAGGCCCTCGCGCCGGGCCAGCGCCAGGGCGGCGATCACGTCGTCCGTCGTGCGGCAGCGCACCACCAGGGCCGGCCGGTGGTCGACCATCGCGTTCCATACCATGCGGGCCTCGTCGAACCCGGCGTCGCCCGGACGCCGCAGGTCGAGCCCCGTCGCCGCTGGGTCTTCGGTGATGTCCATGCTGTTGCTCCTTCGGTTCGGGCGGCCCCCGCGAGGACGGCGCCCCGGGGGGACCGTGCTGCAGGAGAGACCGTCCGACGCCGTGGGACTCATCGCGTGCGACCAGGAAATTTGTTGCCGCCGCTCCCCCGCCTTGGGACCATGACCGGGTGACATCGCCGCTGACCGACGAGAGTCCGAGCCAACCCCTACGGCTGCGTCCCCCACGGCATGCCGTCGACCCGCGCGCGGTGGGCTGGTGGGCCCTCCAGTGGGTCCTGCTGACGGCGGTGCCCGTCGTCGTCCTGGTGGTGCTGGGCGTGCTGATCCCGCCCGCCCGCTTCTGGCTGTTCCTGCCCGCCGGCGTCCTGGTCGTCCTCGGCGCGGCCGCCGCGCTCGCCCTGCCGCGGCTGTGGTTCCGGCACCACCGCTGGGAGGTCACCGACGAGGCCGTCTACACCCGCACCGGCTGGTTCTTCCAGGCGTGGCGGGTCGCCCCGCTCTCCCGGATCCAGACCGTCGACACCGCCCGCGGGCCCCTGGAGCAGCGCTTCGGCCTCGCCACGCTCACGGTGACGACGGCGTCCGCCCGGGGCGCCGTCAAGATCGAGGGGCTCGACGCGGAGACCGCCGCCGACCTCGCCGCCGCTCTGACCGTCGCCACGCAGGCCACGCCCGAGGACGCGACCTGAGCGCCGCCGACGGCGTCCCGGCGCCCGAGAACCCCGTGCCCGACGACCACACCTGGGAGCGGCTCGACCGCCGGGCCTACCTGGCCGGCGCCGCGTATACCCTCGGCCCCGCCGGGGGCGCGGCGCTCATCACGGGGTACTGGCTGGCCGTCGGCAACGGGCTGGGGTTCGCCCTCGCCTGGGTGCTGCCCCCGCTGGTGCTCGCCGTGGTCGCGGGCGGCGTGGCCGGCGAGTGGATGCGGCGCGTCACCCGGTTCCGCGTGGACCCGGAGCGGTTCCACGTGCACACCGGCGTCGTCGTGCGCAAGCGCCTGGCCCTGCGGCGGGAGCGGATCCGTTCGGTGGACCTGACCGCCGACCCGGTGCTGCGCGTGCTCGGCACCGCCACCGTCCGGGTGGGCACGGGCGAGCAGGCCGGGGCCGAGGGGACCGTCACCCTCTGGCCGCTGCGCCGCCGGGACGCGGAGGCGCTGCGCGCGACCCTGCTCGCACACGCCGCGCCGGGTGCGGGCGGAGCCAAGGGAGCGGCCGAGGGCCCCGACGACGGCGCCCTCGCCCGGTTCGACCGCCGCTGGATCCGGTTCGCCCCGCTGTCCGTCCTCACCCCGGCGCTGGGCGCCGCGGCGGCCGGCGGCCTCATCCAGGTGTCCGAGTGGTTCGGCCTGCAGGAGGAGCTGTTCGAGACGATCGGGTCGTGGTTCGGCCTCGCCCCGGCCGTGCTCGTCGGCGTGCTGATGGGCGTAGGTCTCTTCGTGGTCGGCGGCGTGGCCACCGTCGCGCTGTGGGTCGAGTCCTGGTGGAACCACACGCTCGACCGCCAGGCCGACGGCACCCTGCACGTGCGGCGCGGCCTGCTCACCACGCGGTCGATCACGCTGGAGGAGTCCCGGCTGCGCGGCGTCGAGCTCGTGGAGCCCCTCACCGCCCGGCTCGCGGGCGGAGCCCGGGTGGACGCCGTCGCGACGGGCCTCGCGACGGGCGAGGAGGACAAGACCGACAGCAAGACCCTGCTGCCGGTCGCCCCCAAGGAGCTCGCCGACCGGGTCGCCGCGGACGTGCTGCGCGAGCCGGCCTCGGCCACGGCGGCGCCGCTCACCGGGCACCCGGTCGCCGCGCGCGGCCGGCGGCTGCGCTGGGCGCTGGCCACCGTGCTCGGCACCGAGGCAGTGCTCGTGGTGCTCGGCCTGCTGCTCACGCCCGTGCTGCTGCACATCGCCTGGACCAGCGCGATCGTGCTCGTGCCGCTGGCGATCGCGCTGGCGCTGGACGCCTACCGCTCGCTCGGCCACGCCCTCACCGAGCGCTACCTCGTCGCGCGCAGCGGCACCGTGCGCCGCGCCACGGTGGCGCTCCAGCGACGCGCCGTCGTGGGCTGGACCGTGCGGCAGTCGGTGTTCCAGCGCCGCGCCGGCCTGGTCACGGTGCTCGCCACGACCGCGGCGGGCACGGGCGCGTACGCGGTGCGCGACGCCGCCGAGCCGGACGGCCTGGCGCTCGCCGACGCCGCGGTGCCGGGCCTGCTGCGGCCGTTCCTGGTGGGCCCGACCGACGAAGTGGGCCCGGCGGACGGAGTGGGCCCGGCGCCCGACCTGGCGACCGGCCCCGTCAGCGGACCCGGACCGCGCCCGGCTGGACGCTGACGGCGGCGCGGGTCGACTCCCCCAGGTCCTCGCCGTCGATCTCGAACACGCGCGGCTCGCTGAGCTCGATCTGCAGGCTCTCCAGCCGGCGGTGCGTCGCGCTCTCGCTGCTCTCGGCCGAGGCCCCGCCGGCCAGGGCACGCTTGATGCCGTTGTCCCAGACCATGTTCCGAAGCGTGTCGACCCAGCCGGCAGCGCCGTCGGCGCTCAGGACCAGCAGGTCCAGCTCGCCGTCGCCGGGGTCGGCGTCGGGCAGGAGCGTGATGCCGGCCTGGAGCATGCCGCAGTTGCCCACCAGCAGCGTGTGGGCGCTGTCGCGCTCCAGCACCTGGCCGTCGGCGGTGATCGTGACGTCGAGGGTGCCGCTGGCGGACAGCGCCCGCCCCAGCGACTCGACGTAGGCGAGCCAGCCCACCTTGTCCTTGAGGTCGTCGTCGGTCTCGGTGATCATGTGCGCGTCGAGCCCGAACCCGGCCATGACCGCGAAGGCGTGGCGGCGCGTGCCGCCGTCGAGGTCGATCTCCAGCCAGCCCACGTCGATCGTGCGCGGGCGGCCGCCGAGCACCCGGCGGAAGGCCGCGGCCGCCCCGGTCAGCGGCACCCCGAGGTTGCGGGCGAGCAGGTTGCCGGTGCCGAGCGGGACGATGCCCAGCTCGACGTCGGCGCCCGACCGCGCGAGGTGCTCCGCGACGGCCCGGACGGTCCCGTCCCCGCCCGCGGCGACGACCACCTCGGCCCCCGCCTCGATCGCCCGCTCGGCCGCGCCCTGGCCGGGGTCGTCCTCGGTGGTCTCGAACCACAGCACGCTCTCGCGCCACCGCGGGTCGTCCAGGCGCTCGGCGGCCACGGCCTTGTCCAGCGCGGTGTCGAGGGCGTGCCTGGTCGTCTTGGCAGGGTTCCAGATGATGCCGAGGCGTGCGGTCATGGCGTCATGCTCGCACGCCCACCCCGGGAGACCGATCCCTGTGCCAATATCTGCCGGTGCAGATCAGGCTGATCGGTCCCTTCGAGGTCATCCTGGACGACGGCGCCGCCGCCGACGTCCCCGGGACGCGGCTGCGCGCGCTGCTGGCCGCCCTCGCGCTCGACCCCGGCCGCGCGGTGCCCAAGGCGACGCTGGTGGACTGGATCTGGGGCGAGGCCCCGCCGTCCGACGCGACGAACGCGCTCCAGCGGCTGGTCTCCCGGCTGCGCAAGGTGCTGCCGGACGGCTCGCTGGAAGGGCAGGTCAGCGGCTACCGGCTGCAGGTGGCCCCCGACGACGTCGACGCCGTGCGGTTCGAGCGCCTCGTCGCCCGGGCGCACGACGCAGACGTCGCGGGCCGGGTCGGGCTGCTGCGCGACGCCCTCGCGCTGTGGCGCGGCCCGGCCCTGCAGGACGTCGGCGGGCCGGACGGCGGGATCGGCGGCGGAGTCGGCGGGTTCGGTGGCGGGGGCCTCGCCGCCGCCGTCACCCGGCTCGACCGGCTCCGCCTGACGGCGCTGGAGGACCGGTTCGACGCGGAGCTCGACCTCGGCCACGGCGCCGACGTCGTCGCGGAGCTGACCGACCTCGTGGCCGAGCACCCCGTGCGCGAGCGGCTGGTCGCCGCCCTGATGCGGGCGCTGGCCGCTGCCGGGCGCGACGCCGAGGCGCTGGAGGCCTACCAGCGCACGCGCGAGGCCCTCGCCGACGCGCTCGGCGTGGACCCCTCGCCGGAGCTGTCGGCGCTGCACGTCGCCCTGCTGCGCGGCGAGCTGGCGCCGCGCGAGGCGACCCGGCGGACCAACGTGCGGGCCGCGCTGACCAGCTTCGTGGGCCGCGACTCCGACCTCGCCGTGGTGCGCGGCCTCGTCGCTGACCACCGGCTCACCACGCTGGTCGGGCCGGGCGGCGCGGGCAAGACCCGGCTTGCCACCGAGACCGCGGGCCTGCTGGCCGCCGACCTCCCTGACGGGGCGTGGCTGGTCGAGCTGGCCCCGCTCGGGCCCGACGACGACGTGGCGCAGGCCGCGCTGACCGCGCTCGAGCTCCGCGACGCCCTGCTCGGCGAGGGGTCCGCGCTGGACGCGACCGACCGGGTCGTCGCCGCCGTCCGCGACCGCGAGGCCCTCCTGGTCCTGGACAACTGCGAGCACGTGATCGACTCCGTGGCGCGGTTCGCCGAGCGGGTGCTCGGCGAGTGCCGGCGGCTGCGGATCCTGGCCACGAGCCGCGAGGCGATCGGCATCCCGGGCGAGGCGCTCTGGCAGGTGCTGCCCCTGGCCCTGCCGGGCGCCGACGCGGACGGCGCCGAGATCGGCTCCGCCCCCGCCGTCCGCCTGCTGCGCGACCGGGCGGGCGCCGTGCGCGCCGACCTCGCCGCGTCCGCCACCGCAGGCTCGACCGCCGACGCCGGCACGCTGGCCACCATGGCGCGCGTCTGCCGGGCGCTGGACGGGATGCCCCTGGCCATCGAGCTGGCAGCCGCCCGGCTGCGCACGATGTCCATCGACCAGCTCGCCGCCCGGCTCGACGACCGGTTCCGCCTGCTGACCGGCGGCAGCCGCACCGCCCTGCCCCGCCACCGCACGCTGCGCGCCATGGTCGACTGGAGCTGGGAGCTGCTGAGCGACGCGGAGCGCACCGTCCTGCGCCGGCTGTCGGTGTTCCGCGGCGGGGCGAGCCTGGACGCCGCCGAACGCGTCTGCGCGGACCCGGCGACGGATGTCCTGCCGGACGACGTGCTCGACCTGCTCACAGCGCTGACCGAGAAGTCGCTGCTCGTCGCGGACGGCACCGCCCACGCCCCGCGCTACCGCATGCTCGGCACCATCAAGGAGTACGCGGCCGGGCGCCTGGCGGAGGCCGGGGAGGACGAGCTCGCCCGCCGGGCCCACCTGGAGTGGTGCACCGAGCTCGCCGAGACGGCCGAGCCGCACCTGCGCCGCGCCGAGCAGCTCACCTGGCTCGCCACGCTGACCGTCGAGCACGACAACCTCACGGCCGCGATGCGCGGCGCCCTCGCCGCGGGCGAGGCCCCCGAGGCGATGCGGCTCGCGGCCGGCGCCGGCTGGTACTGGTGGCTCAGCGGGCACAAGGCCGAGGGCATGGAGCTCATCGTCGCCGCCACCGAGCTGCCGGGCGAGCTGGCCGACGACGTCCAGGCCTGGGTGTACGCCCTGCTCTCCATGTTCCTGAGCACCGGGATGGGCGACGAGCACACGGCCGCGGACTGGATCCACAAGTCCTACCGGCTCAGCCGGACCAGCGAGCGCCCGCACGCCGCGCTGCCGCTGATCGTCCCGCTCGAACGGCTGCTGGTGGCCCCCGAGGAGGGGCTGTCCGCCTGGGAGTCCGTGCTGGACGACGCGGACCCGTGGGTCCACGCGCTGGCCCGGCTGCAGCTCGGCAAGCTCAAGCTCATCCTGGGCCTGGACGAGCGGGAGGCGGAGGTGGACCTCGCCCTGGCGCTGGCGGAGTTCCGGACGCTCGGCGAGCGGTTCGGCATCTCGTTCGCCCTGTCCGAGCTCGCGGACCAGGTCGCGTCGCGCGGCGAGCTCGCCGCGGCGTGCGCGCTCCACGCGGAGGCGATCGTGGTCGTCACCGAGATCGGTGCCGTCGACGACGCCATCCTGATCCGGACCCGGCAGGCCCAGCTGCACTGGCTGCTGGGCGACGCGGAGGCGAGCGCCGCCGCCATGGCCGAGGCCGAGCGGCACGCGCGCCGGGTCACGTGGCCGGGCACGCTGGGCTCGCTCGCGCTGGCCCGCGCGGAGCTCGCCCGCTGGCGCGGGGACGCCGACGCGGCGCGCGAGCACCTGGCGACCGCCCAGGTCCTGTGGGGCGACGACGCGGACGGGGCGCACGTGCGCGCCGTCCTGCACGACCAGCAGGGCTACCTCTCCCCCGACCTCGACGAGGCGCGCACCCACCACGCCGCCGCGTGCCGGGCCGCCGCGGAGAGCGGGCACGCGCCGATGGTCGCGATCGCCCTGGTCGGCGTGGCGGACCTGGCGCTCCGGCGCGGGGAGCACGAGCAGGCCGCGCGCCTGCTCGGGGCGAGCGCCGCGGTGCACGAGCGGCGCGACTACCGCGCCGCGCCCGACATCGAGCGGGTCGAGGGGCTGGAGATCGGCGCCGACGACTACCTCCCCAAGCCCTTCGCCT